>JBKPBA010000366.1:0-3211 GCA_046726675.1 Chloroflexota bacterium | reverse complement strand
GCCAGTTCCAGCACATTTAGCGCAATGCGAGCATCGCCGTTAGCAAAAATAGCGATCTGTTGTAACGCTTCCTCGTCAATTGTAATGTTTAGCTGACCTAAGCCGCGCTCTTTATTTTCCAGAGCACGTCGGAGGATGATTACTATTTGTTCTTCGGTCAGGCCTTTCAAAACGACGGTGCGAGAACGAGACAGGAGAGCCGAATTCACCTCGAAGCTAGGGTTTTCCGTCGTTGCTCCAATCAGTGTGACAACGCCGCGCTCGACATGCGGCAGGACAGCGTCTTGTTGCGCTTTATTGAAGCGATGTATTTCATCGATAAACAAGATAGTAGGTTGCCCGGAGAACTGTTTCAGCTTCTTAGCATCCTCCACCACTTTTCTTAGATCAGCCACACCCGCCGACACAGCACTGAGTGTAACGAAGTGAGCATGGGTCAAGCGAGCAATTACCTCTGCTAAAGTCGTTTTACCACTGCCAGGAGGACCCCATAAGATCATCGAGGGAATACGGTCTTCTTCGATACTGCGGCGTAGGACACGTCCAGGCGCCAAAAGATGTTCTTGACCAAGAATCTCATCTAGAGTACGTGGACGCATACGGGCCGCAAGCGGCTCACCAGTGGGTATATTCTTTTTTGTGGATGGGGTGATATCTGACCCGAAAAGGGATGATTGATCTGGCATAATTGTGATCTTTAGATATTACAGAATGCGTTAAATGCTAGATTTATAGAATATCATTTTCCTACAACTATTGCCAATTTGCCAAGCAAGCACTCGACAGGCTATTTCCGGTATAAAGAGCCTTCTCATTGTAATTTGGCGATGGCAATCAGGTCGGCCAACATCCCCTGGCCTGCCTGAAAGCGTCCCGCTCCTGGTCCAATCACCGTCACTTGCTGAGGCGTATCGGTTTGGATGACGATGGCATTGAGCAGCCCATCAATCCGAGCCAGTGGATCGCTGAGCGGAAGGGCTATGGGCTCAACACGCGCTTCTAAGAGCGTGGGGACGATCCCGTTATCCGCTGTTTCTCTTGAGACTTCCGTTCCATCCATTGCCAGGAGGCGCAAGGAGGCAACATGTTTGATCCGCTTGCCCAGGGCATCGGCCTGCTCCATCTGCTCTCTGCTGAGTGTGGTGATGCCACGCCGCACAACTTGCTCGGGGGCTAGCGCACGACCAAAGACGGCTGCCGCCAGGATGAGGGTTTTGGCGACTGTATCATCACCTTCCACATCATCGATGGGATCGGCTTCAGCATAACCCTGTGCCTGTGCTTCCGCGAGTCCTTCTGCATAGTCGTGACCCATCGCCATAGTACTGAGGATGTAGTTCACTGTGCCATTGAGGATGCCGCGAATGGCACAGATTCTGGTTCCTGCCATCCCCTCGCGGATGGTACTGAGCACGGGCGTCCCCGACATGACGGTTGACTCCATCCGCAGTTGAACGCCCTGTGCACGTGCAAGGGAGAGCAGATCCAGTCCCGCAAGGGCCATAGGACCTTTACTGGAGGTGACGACATGCATGCCTTGCGCAATCGCTGTGCGAATATAGCTCAACCCTGGTTCTCCATTGCTGAGCGTGGCTCCGGTTGCCTCGGCCAAGATATCTCCACCGGTCGCCTGCAATCCTTCCAAGACGTTCGTCCAATGGGTGACCCTGGGATGAGCAGTGAGGGGCTGTCGTGTAGCGACAAGATCGAGTAAAGTGGGGATATCGAGCCCATCGTCACGATAAATCATGCCGTTATGAGCCGTAGCAACACTGACCACAGTCACGACCACATCAAACTCTTGCTGCAACCATGCTTGTTGCGTATGCAGTGCCTCAGCCAGCCATTGGCCCACGGTGCCAAATCCAAGCAGAGCAAGACGAAGCTGTTTCATCCGTTTCCTTTCACTATGATGGTTTCACATCACTAAACTTCAGAGGGCGCTCGTAAACTTATCTGATCCCGATTTTCATAAACTCTTCCTTTTGTCTCACGTTTACCGTCAACCGCCTGACCTTTTGAGATTCTGATTATGAGATGAGTTTTGAGATTCGTCAAGGGGAAGTCACACGCTTGCAGATGTGATGCGCCGCGACTCTCGAAAAACTGATCAGTAAGTCGCAAAAAACGGCCATTTTTGAGAGGGAGAAACCATTGTGTGATGCGCTCACTTTCAGCTCACCACTCTCTTTTTTTATCCCCTTGACATTTCTCTCACCCGAAGTTATAATGAACATAGTCATTTATGACCATGTTCATTTCGGAAGAGAGAGCAAATGACTGACGAGAAACCGCTCACGTCTCAAGGGAAGCCGGGCTTACGTGAACGCAATAAGCAAGAGAAACTCAAGCGTATCCAGAAGGCCGCCTGGCACTTGTTTACCGAAAAAGGTTTTGAAGCAACGACCACTCGTGAAGTGGCAGAATTAGCGCAAGTGGGCAGTGGGACACTTTTTCTGTATGCAAAAGATAAACAGGATTTGTTGCAGCTGGCCTACTATGAGGTTCTCGCGGAAACGAGAGATCAGGCCTTTCGCACATTGCCTGCTAAGGGAGAACTGCTTGATACGCTTCTGTACCTGTTCCAGCAGTTCTTTCAGCTCCACCAGCAGCATCCTGCCAACGCACGAGCCTATATCAAGGCAACCCTCTTTCTGGAGCAGACGCAGATGTACAGTCCGCAAACGTTCCAGCAAGTTGCAGATTTCACCCGGCGCCTGACCGAAGTGTTAGCGCAATTCCAGAAAAAAGGCGCTATTGCACAACATGTCTCTTTAGCTCAGGCGAGCAGCAACTTTTTTGCCCTCTACTTTTCCACCCTCTGTCTGTGGTTGAGTGGTCTTCTTTCCTTTGAAGAGGCTCAGGGACAGGCACTACGCCGGGCTTTTGCTCTACAAATTCAAGGCATGCAGTCTGTCGTACAAGGAGAAGAACCATGACTCCCGCTGATCAAGTTCTCCCAATCCTGATTATCGGAGCCGCCATCGGAGGACTGACTGCGGCGCTTGCCCTCCAGAAGGCAGGCTTTGCGGTGCGGGTCTTTGAACAGGCAAAGGAGATCAGAGATGGCGGGGCCGGGCTCACCCTCTGGGCTAATGCGGTACGAGTGCTGCAGGAACTCGGTCTGGCTGACCTGGTGCAGCGACTGGCCATGCCGGAGACCACCCAGGCTGGTTTCTACACAGCTCGCGGAAAACCTCTGGCCCTGCTC
>JBKPBA010000365.1:0-10018 GCA_046726675.1 Chloroflexota bacterium | reverse complement strand
AAGCAGTAGCCGGACCTATACAACAACAGCAACCTTCTATGGTACCCATGCATTACCAGGGTGGAATTGAAGTGCCACAGCAGACGCTGAAAGTAACTTCATCAAATCTTCCAATCATACATACGGGAAACGAAAATGGGTCGATGATGCCCGCTATTCCAGGCGAGGAGGGGCCTATTCACGTTCCCGCAATGTATACCAAACCTCGCGCAATTATCCCGCCCTATCGCGCAATCAGCGGGTTGATTAGTGTGATTATCGTATTTTCCTTGCTCTGTACAGGAGCAGGTTTCTATGCCAATGCAACTGGCAAGCTTACTTTCTTACACCAGATATATGGCGATGCCAAACCAGACAATATCAAAACAACACAGTCCGCAACATTACCCGTTCCTCAGACGGTACCCACCTTCGGACCAGCTTCTCAGATCATTAATTCGGCTGCAACAGCATCGAAAATTGATACAGCGACTGCTCAACCACAGGTTCCAGCTAATCAGTTCAAAGTAGGCGATACTATTTTCTTGACCTACAGTGTTCACCCCAGGTCGCCTGGTATTGTGACTGCCAGGTGGTATACCAACAATAATTACTACCAAATATCAACTTCTACCCCCATTAAAGATGCATCAAGTGGCTATTTCCCGATGCAATATTTACAGTCTGCGGAAGGGAGGGTGGAATTGTACTGGAATGACAAACTCGCCGTTACACTCTTCTTCGTTGTTGAGCCGGGTCAGCCTTGATCACATTGGGTATCGACGCTTACATCACCATAAACCTGAACCTGGCATGCAAGACGCATGTTCGGATTCTTTTTGAGGTCCTTGCGTAACCAAAATTTTTCTTGAAAGGTGAGTGCATTCGTGTTTGTTGAGGGAGAGACCGCAACGCGATCAGTTCCACACAGGCCATTGCCATGACAGTTCGCAAATTTCCACAAACCACAATAGACCGGAACATCTTTCTCAAGTGCTGGATAACGGACATGATCACCGTCAGGGACTTCTACCTGTATATTCTCGCGTACAAATGTAATGGTAGGCACTGCTCTATCCTCCAAAGTCAAATCTTTAATCGTAGAGGCATGAGAAAATAGGATAGGTTAAATGAAGCCTGCCTCTACCTGATACGAGTGTAGCACAGGGGATAAAGAGCGTCAACTTCTACGTTACAGTCAGTGTTACCCGTACACTCTGAGGTTTGACTGGCGTGTTAGCGTCTGTATCGCTCACTACCAGAGTATACGGATAGCTGCCTGCTTGTAAACCTGTGTTATTGCAGGCTACGTTGACAAACGCAATCAATCCAGGGAGGAGTGTACCACTCGGAATATCGACCGAAAGCCACGAGGGCAATGGTTGAGATAGCGTCCAGTTGAGTGGAGCAGAACCCGTGTTGGTGATATTGAGCGGTACAGAGGAATTGGTCGTGGTGCTGCTTAGGTTGCATGACAAACTGGTATTGGAGACACTAATCACAGCCTGCTTACTGATGGTGATTGTCACTGCCACCTGCTGGCTCTTCACCGAGGTTCCTGTATCAGTATCGAAGATTGTGATGATCCCATTGATTGGGCCAGCCGCTGCCTGAGCAACCTTGGGTGTCACTGTGATGCTCGCACTATTACCAGGAGTGACGGCCCCATGCGTTGGGGATACAGAGATGAAAGTAGTTGCGTTCTGATCCTCTTTGATGGCCCAATCAAGAGGGGCATTACCCGTATTTCTTATGCTGAATGTTTGTGGTGTTGCTTCTTTACCCTGAATGGTACTGAATGTAAGCGCATTTGGTGTGATAACCATGCCTGGTACGGGTGGAGGACCAACAGTCACAGTGGTGGGAGGACTGACAGTCACGGTAGCAGCATATGGGCTAACCACAATCGTAACTTTTAGTGTTGAATACGTATTTCCTTGCTGAATGAAGGTGATATAACCAGTATGATCCCCCGGCGCCAAATTGGCACGGTTTCCCGTCAATGTGGCATTCTTGCTGCCATAAAATGTGCCACCAGCAGGTAAAATGCTTAACCATGAGCTATCACTACCAGCTTGCCAGTCAATTTGTCCTCCTCCAGCATTGGTCAGTGTGATTGTTTTGGTAGAGATTGCTCCCAGCACGTTTGTGCCGAAATCAATTTCTTTGTCCGACAATTGTAATTTAGGGGGAGCGAGCAGTGTTTGCTGAACTGTTATTGTTGTGGAAACACCGGCATATTCGTCGACATTGGCATATATAGTGTGTATACCGGCATTCCAATTCTCGGTTATCAAAATCTGAATCGCAAAATTACCCCTGCTATCTGTATAAATATCAAATGGTTTCCCCATACTATCGTTCAAAGGAATACCGGCATCTCGAGTCAAAATCACTGGTTCATTGGCCTGAAAGGCACTTCCTGAAAGAAGGAAAAAATCATGCAAGCGCATCACATTTGGAGCTGCTGTCAAGACAGGGTGCGTTGAGGTTACAGCTCTTCTATCGAGAACTAGATATGCCCCTATGCTTGTTGCCAACAGAAATGAGAGACATGAGGCAAGTAGTAAAATTGGTACGATGCGGTTGTGCGGTCGACGTTTGTCTGGTAAGTACGCTGGTACGGGTAGTGGCGCAGTAATTTGTTCATGTAGTGTCGGCTCTGGCGCTAACGGAAGCGCCTCAACTTCAATTAGAGGAACTGGAGCAGCCATTTGGGACATTGTACCTGAGTAGCGTTGCGGCATTGGCAAAGGCGATCGAATAGGAGAAGCCACGTAGCGCTTCGGTGTTTGTTCATGTTTTGGTACAGGTACCAGTTGAGGAGCTACTACAGGCTGAAATACCTCATCCGATTCTTGCTCAACCAGGCGACGTGTAATAGCAGGAGGACGCAGTATAGGCATGAAACTCGATTGGAAAGGTTGATCTTCAGGATGTAAACCCGAGTAATGACCTGCACGGTGTGGTGAGGCAGGAGGATTCGAAGGAATCGAGGCTGTTGCTGAGCGATGAGATCCATTTGTAGCTTTACTGCTGTGTCTTACAGGCGCCTGTGAGAAGACATATCCACAAAGACTACAACTATGCGCATCAGCTCGTAATAGTTTACGGCAACTCAAGCAGCGCTTGGTATCCATTCAGACTCCTCGAGCTTACTGAAACATCTATCAAAAAAATCCTACTTTACCAGTATGCACGCAATAAGGCTCAGTTTACAAAATGTGAAAGTAGTCGCCACTAAGCATGATACATGTTGATACATTAATACACATCTTAAGACAGTTTGCAAGAGGGTATTTCTGGGTCTCTTGAAGTTTTTACCCGGGGAAAATGAAGCTACTACCCGGGAAAGGCCTGAATAGTCACGTTCGATGTATTCCCCTTGAGGGTCAGAGAAGCAGTTCCCACATAGTGATTTTTGCTAGCATCGTAACCTGCAGCCGAGATGGCATAAAGACCAAAGGCAATGCCGGAGAACGAATAGTTGCCTGAGGCATCAGCAGTCGTCGTCGCAACGGTGGTACTGCCACTCATCAATGTAACTGTTGCTCCGGGTAATGCCTGGGGAGTTGTACAGATCGGTGGTATCGAACCTGGACACGCAACGACTGAGCCGCTGAGCGTAGCGGTCACTGTCAGGGTGACGGTGACCGTTTGTCCACTTCCTGAGACCGGGGCCCCGGTCGTGTCAGTGGCAGCGATCGTAATGGTGCCGCTATAATTACCAGGGAGCAATGTTGTAGCGTTAACATTCACACCGAGTACACTGCCACTCCCACTACTATCCGTCCCCGATTTCGCAGATAGTACTAGCCATGAGCTACTATTCGAATCTCCTGTCGCCATCCAGATGACCGGACGCGAACATGTTCCGGATTCACCGAAGGTCACATTTTGGACGGTAGATGTAGCCTGCCCTTGATTGGCAGTGAATGCAAGATTGGCTGGGGCAGGAGGCGACAACACACAGGGTGGGAGGACGGTGAGCGTCACCGCGAGGGTTTGAGCACTTCCCTGAACGGCCATACCGCTGGCATCAGTGGCCGCAATCGTCACGTTTGTACTATAGGTCCCTGCTGACAGACCGGTGATATTCACACCAACCCCAAGACTCCCTGATTGCCCTGTGCCCAGGATCATGCCCTTCCTAGGTGTTGACAGGGTCAACCATCTTGCCGTGAGCGCAACCCTGGCCGTCCAGCTAACCGGCCAGACACAACTGCCCGTTCCGGTGAACAGGACGGTCTGCGCTGCTGGATTGGCAGTCGCTCCTTGCACGGCACTGAAGGAGAATGCGCTCGAGGAGGGTGGTGACATGGTACAGGGAGGCTGCATCACCAGGTTCACCACTATGGTCTGCGGGCTTCCAGGAGCAGGGTTGCCCCTGGCGTCCATGCCAACGAGCGTGATTTGGCCCACATAATTGCCAGGGGTCAATGGCGCTGTGTTCACGTTGATGATGACCTGGCCCGCTTGTCCTGGAGCTATAGTGCCGCCTGCTGGGGAGGCGGCAAGCCAGACGAATGAGGGTAAGGGAGTAGTCATCGCATGCCAACTGAGTGGACTATGCCCATTGTTGGTGATGGTCACTACCTGACCTGTAGGGCTGGATTGTCCCTGGATGTTGCTAAAATTGAGACTCAGTGGTGAGGCGCCCATGATCGGTGCCGCAGGAGGTGGTGGAGCTTGGACGGTCAACTGTACCAGCACCGTGAATGTACTCTGTCCGAAGACAAACGTGACATCAGCGTAATACGGTTTCGACGATGCTGCAAGCCCTGCCGCATTGACACTGGCTGAGACAACTGTGCTGATAGTGCCCTGTAACTGCCCTTTGGTAGGGGTGATTGATAGCCAGGATGCCGTGGATGAGCTCGTCCAAGGGGTCGGCGTCCCTGCACAACTAGCGGTGGCATTCAAGCTCAAGGACTGGTTGGCCATGGTATTCTGTCCTGCTACCACGGTAAAGGCCAGATAACCAGTACTGGTGACCAGGCCACAATGCGGTTGCACTACCAGCGAAACGTTGACCGCTTGGGAACTGTCGATGGCTCCAGTGGCGGTAAACTGCAGTGTGCCGGTATAGGCCCCAGGCAACAGGCACAGACTCTGCACGTTCACCGTAAGGGTCATACTGCCCCCAGGAGGAACACTTCCTGTCGTGGGTGTCGCGCTTAACCAGTTGCAGGTCAGCCCTTGCACAGGCGCAAGTGACCAATTCAAGAGACGTGAACCAGGATTACTGACGGCCAGCGTTTGTGGACTGGTATTCTGCTCGCCATCGGTTGCCGTAAAGGAGAGCAAAGCAGGCGAGACAGCCAGGACAGGTCCAGCATTGGGAGGCAGGGGTCGCACGCTCATGTCGACCTCAATGTGCTGAGGAGCACTGACATTCGAGGCGATGGTGATACTGCCGTGGTAATCGCCTGGCTTGAGCCCAACACGCTGCACGGCCAACGAGATGACTTCCTGTTGGCTGAAGATGCCCTGGCTGGGGGCGATCAGCAGCCAGGACTGATTACTGTTGGCTGACCAACTGATCGAGCCCCCGCCACTATTGGCCAGGGTGAACGAGCGAATGGTGTTGGTCCCGACGACGTCAGCTCCCATGGCGAGAGGCGTGGTGTCGAGCAGCAGATGTGCTGGATGGGTGGGACCTTCCCCGGTGATCTGCAAGTTAGCGCTGGCGGTAGAGTGGGTACTGACATCTTCGGCCACAATCAAATGGAAGCCCGGTCCCCAGGTCGAATCGATGATGAACGAGAAGGTAGCGCTTCCCTGAGCATCCGTTGTGATCGACGAACTGCCATTGATGGAGATAGGCTCCTGGATATCATGGGTCAATGCCACATGTGTCAAGGGAGAAAAATGCGTGAGCGTCACATGCACGGTGCTGCCAGCTGAGGCGGCATTGGAGGAAAGCGTCAGGGTCGGAAATCCGTTTGGTGTAGTAACATCGTGGTGTGGATGGTTAAAGGCAATATTAAGTAGTATACCATCGACTATGAGAGCCACCAGTGCAAAGATGGCAAGGGCAATAAAGGCAATACGTAAATGGGAAGAATGACGCCGGACAAATGGAATAGGAAATTGAATTGTTGAAATTCCATCCGCCTGAGCGCGTCGCATATCCTCTTCCTCGATACTCGCTGATTCGGCGCTAGTAGGAATACGGCGAGATATGAGAGGGTCTGTACCATTGGCCCATATATCGCTCTCTTTATCTTCAGAATCTTCATCGAGCCAGGGCCAGTAATCAGGTAAGGCGGAATCAGAGTCTACACGAGAAGAAGAGTTGCCATTGCTTTCAACTGTGCTTGAAGTTTTTGGTAAAGGGGTGCTCTCTCGACGAATATCGGCTGAAATATCAACTATGGGCGACAGGCGTGAAGCGCGAGAATAAACACGAGCTTTACGATCGTTCTTACTCTGATCTTCCTCCTGCTCAATGAGGTGCGCGGCTTCATTAAGCTTTGTAACGGCCTGCTCTATAAGGTCAGGTAGAGTCGTTAATGCAGGAGGTTGTGCTAGCTCATTAACTCTATTGCGTGGTAAAGGGCTGGTAATACGTTCAAGTGGATCACCTTGAACGCCTATATGTTCAGGTAAGGTAGGAGAGTCATCGCTTGATGATGAAGTTGCCTGCTGCGAAGCATACAAAAAAGGCCTCTGCCGGAGTTGATATCGTAACAGCGACCGGCATTCTTCACAAAATACAGCGGTGGGTTCACAAAGCTTGCTACAACGCAAACACTGACTCATATGCTCTCTCTACTCACCAGCCACACAATGCTGTTGTCCACACCCCATTAAAAAATATGCTTTCAAGAACCGCCAAACAAATTTTCGTCCCAACTCTTGCGGAACTAGCTCTTTGACAGAGTTCTTGTACTATTAAAACGTTGATACAACACAATTTGTCACATCAAGCAAGCAGAAAAACAAACGCCTGTTATTTTAGCTCAATGTATTTCGCTTTCGTACATCTTAAGCATCTAAACAGATGTTATCCACAAGTTATCCACGTAATTGCAAAAAATTGGTGGATAACACCCTTCTCTCAAAGCAAAAAATAATGGTATAATCCTGGTGGGGAGAAGTGGGGAATGGTGGTGAAGTTTCTCTCAAAGTGGAGAAAGTGACCTGGTAAATATGTTTCTCGGTCAATTCGATCACACAATCGATGCAAAAGGACGAATGGCAGTGCCTGCTAAATTTCGCGGACAATTGGAGAAAGGCGCAGTCATTAGCAAAGGCATGGGAATATGTTTATCGGTGTATACCATGCAACGTTGGGAAGAGAAGTCTGCAGAATTGGTGGAAGGGAAAACAAGTGAGGAATTGCGCGATTTCGAACGACGGATTTATCCGAGCGCGGGTGAGGTAGAACTGGATGGACAAGGACGGCTGGTTATTCCAGCCAGATTGCGTACCTATGCAGGACTGGATAGTGAAGTAACCGTTGCTGGTGTACGCGATCATATTGAGATATGGGATCGGGCAACCTGGCTAGAATATCAGGCAAAACTTGACCAGGAAGGCAATGGAAGTCCCTTTTAGGTAGAATACTTTTTCGATGCCTGGTGCGTTGTATAGGCGCGCATATCGATTTGGATCATAAATGCAAACAGGGCACATCCCAGTTATGTTGGAAGAAGTGCTGAATTTTCTTCAGCCAAAAGCTAACGGCTATTATGTGGATGGGACTTTAGGCGGTGGAGGGCATACCGAGGCTATACTTGAGCGATCTGAACCTGGTGGGAGGGTACTGGGTATAGATAGCGATGCGCAGGCTCTAGAGAAGGCAGAGAAACGCTTTGCTGAAGTAGTACAAAATGGGCGATTAGTACTTGTACACGGGAACTTCGCTGAACTGGCCCGTATCGTAGACGAGGCCGGTTTTGTGTCTCCTGTAAATGGCGTATTGTTAGACCTGGGATTCTCATCTTATCAGATAGATGATCCAGGACGGGGGCTTTCTTTCAGTGTCGATGGGCCTCTGGATATGCGTCTTGACCAGTCACAGGAGCTAACTGCCGCCGATTTGATCAATAACGCAAGTGAACAGGAGCTGGCGGATATCTTCTGGCGTTATGGCGATGAGACACGATCACGCCAGATTGCGTGGCGAATTGTACGGGAAAGGCCGCACAGCCCGATTACGCGCACATCACAATTAGCGCGGCTAGCTGCAGCAGGGGTGCCTTATAAACCTGGGATGATCCATCCGGCGACGAGAGTGTTTCAAGCACTGAGGATCGCAGTGAATTCTGAATTGGAGCATCTAGAAGTTGCACTCCCTCAAATAGTGGAAGTGTTACGTAGGGAGAAGACGGGTGATATAGGAGGGGATGGAGGAAGAATGGTAATTATCTCTTTTCATTCGTTGGAGGATCGGCTGGTGAAAGGATTTATGCGGCGTGAGGCGATGGATTGTATTTGCCCACCTGGCATACCTGTATGCGTATGTAATCATAAAGCCAGCTTACGCATACTTACACCAAAGCCAGTGACGCCAACGAAGCAGGAGGTTTTAAATAACTCCCGCGCCCGCAGCGCTAAATTGCGGGCCGCTGAAATAGTTGTTGGCTCGTAGTGCGTCACAAGTCTTAAAACCGCTGCATGGCATCGGAACATCTGATGTATTGGCAACGATTCACCAGAGTCTGAACCGGTGCCTGCAGTAGTTTCTCACATATGTATTGGATTGTTGGGTCGACCATAAAGGTTGCCTCTTTTAGTACGAAGGAATAGGGATGATGTTTCGCAACAAGGATCAAAATAGCATGAAAAAGCATCCCAGTGGTCAGGAAATACCGAAACAACCTATTCTGGCTGCCAAACGACGCAGACAACTTCATCCGTTTTTTTTTCGCATAGGCCCCGTAGCTTTAAGCATTTGTAGTGTGTTCTTAATCGGCTTAATGGCTGTACTCTATCTCTCTCAGTTGGGCCAGGCGGTACCTGCGAATCAGCAAATTCAACAATTTCATAGGCAACAAGCCATACTACAGCGCGAGAATCAGGATCTATTGTACACCATTGCTCAAGAAGAGTCGCCAGGCTATATTGCTGAGCATGGAAAATCTTTGGGCCTGGTTCCTGCCGACTCGAAAGCCGTGATCATTGTGGTTGTACCACATCTTTTACCAACTCAGATTGGGCATAGCAAATAATTACTACAGGAGGGACGTCTATTAGCTAGCGTGTATGAGAGGAAGGAAGCAAGACGATGAACGTACAACTGCGGCGAGCGCGTAATCGGCAAATGTTCATTTTCCTGCTGGTCTGCCTCGGCATGTGTACATTGCTGGCAAGACTGTACTACTGGCAAGTACTTCAATCACAAAGCGGTTACAAGCTGGCGCAGCGCGCCAACACTGAGCACATTAAAAACTTAACTTTAGATGCACCACGTGGGCTTATCTATGACATCAATGGAAAGCTCCTGGCTACCAATGTTATGCGTGATGATGTCTACATCGAGCCGCTACAGTTCACTTTAGATCACCCTGACGCTGCTCAAAGCGATCTGGAGGCGTTAATTACTAGCTTACACCAGGTGTTGCCAAAGGTATCGATAGAAAAGCTAAAACAGGCTTTTGCCAGTGGACAATATACAGCACGTATTGCAATTGGTATCGACCCATCTCAAAGTGAGCAACTGCGTCAATTGCAGTTACCAGATGTGTTTCTGGAACCACGAGCATGGCGTGTATACCCCGGCGGGAATGTAGCTGCACAAATCCTGGGATTTGTCACGCAGAACGATTCGGACAACCATGGTAATTATGGGATTGAAGGAAAGTATGATGCTCTTTTGGAGGGCAAACCCGGGAGCTTTACAGTAGTAAAGGATTTACAAGGCAATCCCTTGGGTGTGGGATCAATCAACGAACAGCCTCCAATCAGTGGAGCTAATCTAACATTGACTATTGATAGCTCAGTCGAGTACCAGGTATCGACAGCATTAGCAGATACAGTTAAGAATTTGCAGGCCGAGAGCGGTACAGTTGTAGTCATTAATGCTCACACC
>JBKPBA010000364.1:0-4974 GCA_046726675.1 Chloroflexota bacterium | reverse complement strand
GTTGTGGAGGGCATATAATTTCCAGCATCTCACGCAAAAGCCTGCTGAACATCCTGCAAAATCGTTGTCGTGAGCTTGGCATCATCTTAAAATTTAGTTGCGAGGTAAATGACCTTGCCGAGCTTGGAGACTATGATCTGCTAATTGCCGCAGATGGTCTCAACAGCATTGTGCGTAAAAAGTATGCATCGAGTTTCAAACCCAGTCTGGAATACGGCAAGGCAAGATACATCTGGCTTGGCGCTAATAAGGTACTTGATGCTTTCACATTTATTTTCCGTGAAAATGAACATGGTTTATTTCAAGTCCACTCCTATCCTTTCAATGGTACAACAAGCACCTTTATCATTGAATGTGACGAGACTTCCTGGCTGAAAGCAGGTCTGGACAAGGCAGATGAGACGCAAAGTCTGGCCTACTGCCAGCAACTTCTCACAGATTATCTTGATGGAGCAACGCTGCTGTCGAACAATTCAAAATGGATCAGCTTTCCAACGCTTAAAACACAGCACTGGC
Source organism: Chloroflexota bacterium (assembly GCA_046726675.1). Classification (GTDB taxonomy): domain Bacteria; phylum Chloroflexota; class Ktedonobacteria; order Ktedonobacterales; family Ktedonobacteraceae; genus DATMNR01. The sequence goes on along the minus strand of JBKPBA010000364.1, from coordinate 4,458 downwards.
ACCACAAGAACGTGGTGCTGCTCGGTGACGCCATACACACAGCCCACTTCTCCATTGGATCGGGAACAAAGCTGGCTATGGAGGATGCCATAGCTCTTGCCAGCGCGCTAGAACAGCACACTGACCTGGAAACAGCCTTGAATGAATATGAATTGGAGAGAAAACCTGTCGTTGAGATCTTTCAAAAAGCTGCCAGGGAAAGTCAGGCCTATTTTGAAACTCTCAAGCGTTATTTAACCCTTGATCCAATGCAGTTCACCTTCAATTTGCTTACTCGCAGCGGCAGAATTACCTACGACGATCTTCGTTCACGTGATCAACGCTTCGGGGACATAGTTGATCGCTGGAATGCGCAGCAAGCCAGCTCAAAGCTTGGCATCGCGACTGGTTGTCACCCTGAGCGCAGCGAAGGGTCTGTAGTTGCGCCACCACCCAGATTTACACCTTTAAGATTGCGTAGCGTACAGTTGTCCAATCGTGTAGTCTTATCACCGCTTTCCACATGCGCAGCGCAGAATGGCATGCTAACTAAAGCATATGAACAACAACTATATAGCGCTGCATCCAGTGGCGCTGGATTAGTTTTAACCGAACCAGTAGCTATTTCTGCCGCGGGACGCATCACTCCCGAAAGCTCCGGGATATACACTACAAATCATGTTGAAGCCTGGACACGACTTGTCGAAACTGTTCACACTCATACGCAGGCAAAAGTAGCCATTCAGTTGAACCATGCCGGACGCCGTGGTTCAACTCGTCCGAGAGCAGAGGGATTAGATAGACCGCTGCATGACGGCAACTGGCCACTGTTCTCAGCATCATCCATACCTTATACGCCATCTAACCAGGTTCCCAAAGAGATGGGTCGAGCCGATATGGACAGTGTGCGTGACGATTTTGTACTGGCCACTCAGAGGGCACACAAGGCTGGGTTCGATGTACTACAACTCAACTTTGCTCAAGGGTACTTATTAGCAAGCTTCATATCACCACTAACCAACCATCGACAGGACGAGTATGGTGGAGATCTTGAGCATCGAATGCGTTTTCCCCTGGAAATATTCGATGTCGTGCGTGCAGCCTGGCCCCAGGACAAGCCCATCTCTGTTACTATCTCTGCCAGTGACTGTGTCAAGGGCGGCTTTGAAGTTGACGACGCAGTAGTAGTCGCTCAAATGCTCAAAGAGCATGAGTGTGATATAATCGCGGTTGTAGTAGGCCAGACGACCCTTGACAGCGAACCTGCCTATGGCCGGGGGTTCCTTACACCATTCAGCGACCAGATACGCAACGAGACAGGTATTCTCACGATGGTCGGAGGATACCTGACGACAAGCAACGAAGTCAACACCATTATCGCTGCTGGCCGTGCCGACCTATGCATTATGAACCCACCACTATTGAGTGATCTGTACTGGGCTAGACCAGTTCCTTAGACGTAATTGCTTAAGAATGCGATTGGAGGGTCTTTTCAAATGTCTAATGAGAACAGCCACCTGCTTTCTGGAAAGCATGCAGTGGTCACCGGAGCGGGACGAGGCATTGGCCGCAGCATCGCTTTAGCACTTGCACAGGCAGGAGCAAATGTGGCTGTGACCGCCCGTACTCATTTAGAAATCGAACAGCTCGTTACCGAAATTCAAGCGATGGGATGCCGGAGCCTGGCAGTTTCTTGCGATGTGACCGATCCTGAACAGGTCACCCACATGGCTGCAACCTCGATCGAAGGTTTTGGCGGTATAGATATTTTAGTCAATAACGCCGGCAATGCTGGTAGCCACAAGTTTTTGAACCATCCTGATGAACTCTGGCATCGTATGCTCTCAGTCAACCTGACCAGCGTCTATTATGTCACCAAGGCTTTCCTCCCGGCATTGACAGACCAGCGCTATGGCCGCATTATTAACATCGCCTCCATTGCCTCCAGAGTTGGTGGAAGCTACATCGCCGCATATACCGCAGCGAAACATGGTGTGCTCGGTCTCACACGTGCCCTTGCTGTCGAATTGATGCCATACAATATCACGGTCAATGCCATTTGTCCCGGGTATGTGAATACATCTATGACCAATGCGAGTGTCAGCAACATCGCGGCTCGTACTGGAATGCCCGAGTCAAAGGCACGAGAGGTATTAGAAAATACCAGTCCCCAGAAACGCCTGATTGAGCCGGAAGAGGTCGCAGCAATGGCAGTCTTCCTGGCACAGGATATCAACAGGGGCATCACAGGCCAGGCTATCAACATTGATGGCGGTGGCCTGATGTCATAATTTCTTTGTCCTTGCATCTGACCTGACTGCGAAGCAGTAGACGCGCAGCGTCGTTGGTCAGATGGATTAGTGCCGTGAAGGAGGTCTGTTTTGAGCTTCGACTTTCTCTATGAAGTGAGCGATAGCGTAGCGACGCTGACCTTCAACCGCCCCGAAGTGATGAACGCACTGACGTTTGAGATCTACACCCAGCTACGTGATCTGTTTGAAACCTTGCGCTACGACGATGCTGTGCGTACCATCGTGCTTACCGGCACAGGTGACAATTTCTGCTCGGGTGGAGATGTATACGAAATCATCGGTGAACTGCTCAAACGCGATATGAAAGGCCATCTCGAGTTCACACGCATGACCGGGGCTGTTGTGCAGAATATGCGATTGCTGGATAAACCGGTTATCGCTGCCCTCAACGGCATGACTGCCGGAGCCGGAGCGGTAATAGCGCTGGCCGCTGACTTGCGTATTGCCTCCGAGAAGGCTCGCTTTGCTTTCCTCTTCACAAAAGTGGGTTTGACCGGGGCCGATATGGGAGCCGCTTATTTGTTGCCACGGGTTGTTGGGCTGGGCCGTGCTTCCGAGCTATTGATGCTCGGCGATACTATTGACGCTACCACCGCTGAACGCTATGGGCTCGTGAATCGCGTGGTATCCCACGATGATCTATTACCCTCAGCAAACGCTTGGGCCAAACGACTCGCACAGGGGCCAACCCTTGCTATCTCGATGACCAAGCATATGATTAACCACGAATTGAGCATGGATCTTGTCTCCGCAATTGAAGCCGAAGCTCAGGCGCAAGCTCTCATGCTCATGGGAGACGATCACAGCCGCTTCTTTGAAGCTTTCAAAGCAAAGGAAAAGCCGAAGTTTACTGGGAGGTAACGCGCATATCATGGAAAAAACAATCATCAATCCACCAACTCTTGCACCTCCCGCTGGGTTTAGCCACGGTGTCCTAGTTACAGGTGGACGCCTGCTCTTCTTAGCAGGACAAACGGGTAGCAATGCCGATGGGCAGATTATAGCACCGGGAGATCTGGTGGCTCAATACGAACAGACCCTTCGCAATCTTCAAACCGTTGTCGAATCGGCAGGTGGAAAGATGCAAGATATCACAAAGTTAAATATTTTTATTCGTGACATAGACGACTATTTCGCTCACCTCAAACCTCTGGGCATAGTGCATCGATCGTTCTTCGGTGCCTACTATCCGGCAATGGCGCTGTTTGAGGTTTCACGTTTTTTCCAGAACGAAACACTCGTCGAAATAGAAGGTTTTGCCGTAATTGATACAACCATGTAAGGGCGGGGGCTGTTGGGATGATGAGTGGGGACGCTTGCGTCGCCTTGGTCCACGTATCGACACCCTGATGTGAATTCCAACATCTTAGAAACCGTCCAATGTGGACATACGAAAAGAGTACCAGTCAATAGATCTCCGGCTCGAAGCCGGAGGCTTGCCCCTCGTTCGCGAGGAGTGAGCCGGATTGACCAGATTTGGCCTCTGAGAGCACAAGGCCGGGACAGTGAACGTCATTGTGCTCGCGGAAGAGGCTCCGATAGGACTAAGTGTTTACGTTCGGACCCTGGCATACTGCCCCAGCGCCAGGCCCTCCAACTGCTGTGTTAATCAGTGGTGCGGTCAGCCACCGTGCGCAGCGGAAAGTACCGGGTTCTATCATTGTCGAGGGGATCACTGCCACTCCGAAAGGAGGTTTACCCGATGAGGGTTTTTGTGCTATCGAAAGAAGGCTTTCCACTTATGCCAACCACACCCTGGCGCGCGCGCCTCTGGCTCAAAGCCAGGCGGGCAAAGGTGGTACGTCACAAACCATTTACTATTCAGCTGCGTTTCGAGACGACCAGTTACACGCAGTCCGTTACCGTCGGGGTGGATACCGGGTCGAAAACGCTGGGCATTGCCGCCATCGTCAACGGGGAAACGCTCTTGCAGGCAGAGGTGCACCTGCGCACCGATATCAGCGAGAAGCTGAGCCGGAGACGCACCTATCGTCGTACCCGTCGCAGCCGGAAGACCCGCTACCGAGTCCCGAGAAACGCCAACCGTACGCGGCAGGCAGCAGGCTGGCTGCCCCCTTCGGTCTCCTCGAAGCTGACCGCCACGCTCAAAGCCGTTCGGTTCGCCGCTGCGCTGCTTCCCGTGCGCCAGGTGAACGTGGAAATTGCG
>JBKPBA010000363.1:0-5504 GCA_046726675.1 Chloroflexota bacterium | reverse complement strand
GAACCACGCGTTGTATGTAAAAAAAGAGGTTTCTTATGAATGACCTGAAAGTGGTGCGCTGGACAGGTGCGTTTGGGGTAGCCGCTGGCGTCTTGCTCCTGGTTGCGAGCCCCCTCTACCTGATTGGTACGCCGCCTTCGCTTGGGGACGAAGCCCTGTTCTCTGAGTGTGTGACCAGAAGTAACACCACCCTTATCACGACCAAGCTAGTGGATATGGGCTACCTCGTTTTTGGAGGGGTTAAGAGAGACATGTTGCTAGAAACAACGCCAGGAAGAGCGTTCAGCTGTTTCGTGACTTCCAGAAAGCATCACGATATACTTGGCTTCAAACTCGATTTGACAGAAGAGGGTTTCATAGAGTCCTACCGAAAGTTGCCAGTGGCTTGAATATGCAGCAAAAACAAAAACGCCTGGGGTAGCTCGCTTCCCAAGCGTCTTTGTACATTCCAAATCGTCTAGCTTCTCTCTGAGATGCCTGGCAGAGTCTATATGCGTACACCAGACGATTACGCCCGATGGGATGGAAACTCGAGAATTGCCCGCCGTTGCCACTCTGAGCTGTCCAGGCCATCGCGACTATCGAAGCCCCAGCGTATTGCTGCGAAATCGAGGGTGAACAAGAGTGCGACGAAGATGATGAATATAATCATGGTTTGTTATTTCTTTCTTGTTTTTTCAGCATTGAGTTTTACAAAAGAGTGTTTCAACATATTCTTGGATCCCAGTCTTTCCTACCTCTGTTATACCCGAAAAAGAAAGGCGCTACTATGACCTCGAACACAGTTTGGTTGTGAGCTTGCATACAGATAGACGGAGTATGTAGAAAGTCATCACTACTCGCACTGGATAGAGCCAATCCACTAGTTAATGGAGTCCTACCGTTTATTCGTGTCAGGCATGTATATGTCGATGACTATGGGAACTTTATTGCACAATGAAACGTCTTGATACTAGAAGCCCTTATTATACTCAAAACTTTAGAGAAGTAGGCATTTGAGCGAAGAGAAGAAGGAGTAACGATAATGCGTATAGTTCAGATTAACGGGCGAAAATCAATATGGTTGCTGATTTCACTTGCTACAGCACTCGCTTTCGTACTAACAGCCTGTGGCACGAATTCAGGCTCCGGGTCGGGTTCGACCACTGGGGCTACCCCTGCGCCAACTGCTACCAGTGCTATAAATCCTCATGGTTGTCCCAGCAATGCTGTGGGTACTACTTCGACACAGGCTAACGTTGTGCTGAAGCCGTCGAATAGCAAGAATCCCGTCAATGCTCATCAAGGTGACGGGATTGAGGTTCAACTGCCCTTTGGCCAGTTGTGGAGCGGCCCCACCACTTCGCAGGGTGTACTACAACTGCAAACACCTTACGGCTATGCTTCGCAAACTGCAAATTCCTGCATCTGGCGGTTTACTGCTCAAGGAACTGGTACTACACAACTGAACTTTTATGGCAGAGCTATGTGCAAAAAGGGTCAAATGTGTCCACAGTACGTAATGAGCGTGCCGTTCACCATTAATGTGAAATAAAAAGAGCAACCTTTACGCCTGAATCAAAGAAGAAAAATCTGTGGAAGAATCTCACGCAGCATATACTCAACGTCTCATTGACACCGTGCTCACCAGCCCCGGTGATACAGAGCCAACTGTTCGACAGGCTGTCGAAGCTCTGTCTGCTCAATTTGGTGGGCGTCCCACCTCAAATGCTGATGCAGTTTCCCCGGAGTTGGCTAGTTACGTCAAAAAAGTTGCTCTTTATGCTTACAAGACCACCGACGAGGATATCGAAACGCTGCGTAATGCAGGCTATTCTGAAGACGCAATTTTCGAGATCACGTTGAGTGCTGCGCTCGGTGCTGGTATGGGACGACTTGAGCGAGGGCTTGGTGCGTTAAAAGGAGAGGGTTCCACTATACCTTGATCTTCTCATTCTTTGGATCATACAACGGCTCTTTCATCACCGTTGCTCCGTATTGTACACCGAATAGTTGCAACTCAATCCTTGTGCCAGGCACAGCGTATTCTACAGGCAAATACCCATAAACGATGCTTTGTCTCACGGTATAGCCGTATCCGGCGCTCGTCACAAACCCCAGCACTCGCTCGCTATCCATCAATGGTTCACCACCCAGTGCAACAGCGGCTGGGTCATGCAGCACCAGGCAACTCAGCTTGCGAGTTACGCCCTGTGCTTTAATACGCTCTAATGCTTCCCGACCGAGGAAATCGCCTTTTTGCAGTTTGACTGCAAAGCCCAGGCCAGCTTCGTAGGGATTATATTCCGAGTGGATATCTGCGCTCCAATAGCGATACCCTTTCTCCAAGCGCAAAGACTCGATAGCTCGATAGCCTGCCGCAAGCATGCCAAGGGGTTGCCCTGCCTCCCACAAGGTATCCCATAACTTGAGACCATACTCCATGGGTGCGTAGATCTCCCAACCTAGCTCGCCCACATAGGTTACGCGCAGCGCCAGTACAGGAATATCGCCAATCGTCACATTTTGCGCAGTCAGGTAAGGGAAAGCTTCGTTCGAGAAATCGTCCTCGCTCACCTGCTGCATCAGGTGTCGAGCTCGTGGTCCCCATACACCGATGCAGCAACGGCTGGATGTAATGTCGTTCACATAGACCGAACCATCTCTGGGCATCTGGCTGCGGATCCACGAGAGGTCGTGGTTGCCAAAGGCTGTGCCGGTAATGATCTGAAAGCGATCCGCAGCCAGGCGGGTTACGGTCAGGTCGCATTCGATGCCGCCATGCTTGTTTGGCATCTGCGTATAGGTGATGGCTCCTATGGATTGATCCATCTGGTTATCGGTAATGCGCTGCAAAAAGGCCAGTGAGCCAGGGCCAAGTATCTCAAATTTGCTGAAAGAGGTTTCATCAAACATGGCTACGCGCTCTCGTGTGGACTGATGTTCAGCACCGATGGCGGGCGACCAGTAACGGCTGGCCCAACTATATGGCTCAGGCCATCCCTGCCCTTCTGCTAATGGTTCATTTGAGGCGAACCAGTTGGGACGCTCCCAGCCAGCTTTCTCACCAAAAACCGCGCCGAGTTCTTCAAGGCGATTATAGACCGGACTGATACGCAGTTTACGCGCGCTGCTGCGTTCTCGCATGGGGTAACTAATGTCATAGTATGTGCTGTAGATTTCGTTGACACGAGTGGCGATGTAACGACGACTCGCGGTGTATGCGCCAAAACGACGGATATCCATTTCCCATAGATCCAGGCTGGGTTCCCTGTCAATAATCCACTCTGCAATCATCTTGCCAACACCACCAGCGCCTGAAACACCATGCGCACAGAAGCCGCAGGCAGCCCAGAAGCCTTGTACATCCGGTGACTCACCCAGGACAAACTCTCCATCAGGAGTGAACGACTCCAATCCATTCACCTGCTTCACCAGTTCAACACCGCGAAGTGAGGGGACACGCTTCATACATCCCTGCATCAAGCTCTCGAAGCGTGGTGGGTCGAAGCTCTGCATGGTGGGATTCGAGTTATCAGGAATGGCATCAACGTCGAAGGCTGCAGGGTCGTGCTCGTATCCACCCAGCACCATACAGTTGCCATCCTGCCTGAAATACACCAGGTTATCGGGGTCTCGCAGATTAGGAATGTTGATTTCTCCTGCGAGTTCGGGCAGTGGGCCGGTCAGGACATATTGATGTTGCATGGGAAAGAGCGGAATAGAGATGCCAACCATACGACCGATTCGCGGCGACCAGATGCCAGCGGCGGCGACAACTGTTTCTGTGCGAATACGACCTTGCGAGGTGTTGATCGCCTTCACATGGCCATTCACAACCTCAATTCCAGTAACGCGAGTATTGGCGTAGAAAGTTGCGCCACGCTGTTGTGCTATAGTTGCTAAGGCCTCTGCCAGGACCGGTGCCTTTGCAGAACCATCGGTAGGCAGAAATAAGGCACCTTCGACTTCTTCCAGGCTCATCATCGGAAACATGCGTTGTGCTTCACTGGCGCTGATGAGTTCAGCTTCTAATCCAGCGCTTCTCGAGAAGCCTACCTGCCTTTTGAGTTCTTCCATGCGTTCTTTCGATGAGGCCAGGCGCAGGCTTCCAACTTCAAAGTAGCCCGGTTTGCCATCTACCTGTAGCTCTTTGTACAAGGATATGCTATAGACCAGCATCTTTGTCAGGCTGATAGATGAGCGTAGTTGACCAACAAGGCCGGGTGCGTGTGATGTCGTGCCGCTGAAAAGTGGCCCCTGTTCGAGGATAACAATGTCGCGCCACCCTCGTTCAGTCAGATGGTAAGCGATGCTGGAACCAGCGATGCCGCTGCCTATAATGACAACTCTGGCTTGATCGTGCATGAAATAATCTCCTTGATTAGTAAAATTGTTTTGACTTTATGGTTCGCAAGGACCAGATTATGCTTGTTGACTATTGTATCTGGTTATTGGAACATGCACCGAGGGCCGATCAATCGGCGATGGGCGCGATCAATCGGCCCCTACAATGTAACTTCCTGGAGCCATTGTTCGAAAGGTGCTGTTTTAACATTTTGTAAAAAGCGATTTAGATGATGATGGGCGTACTCTTTATAATCAAAGTCGAGTTCTGAAATACCCATTTGTAAAAATCCCCAGAACGACTCACGTAAATCGGAGCCGAGCCGCATCAGATGCAGATGCGCCAGGTCAGCAGGCCGTACTTCTCCAAAATAATTATGTAACAGCAATTCGCACTGTTCTTCGTTCAAGGACTGGTTTACGGCGAAGTTACCAAGATCGAAGAAGAGGTCACCCATTCCGGCGTACTCCCAATCAAGAATGCGAATAGTATGACCGTCATCAATGAAATTGCTAGCGAGCAGGTCATTGTGGCAAGGTCTGGTGTATGCTGTCCCACGTTTTGCAAGGGCCTGCTCGATTTGTTCCATCAGAGCAAAAACCTGTGGAAGCGTATCGGGAAACGAAACACCATGTTCGAGTGCCAGTGTATGATAGCTGCGCACCGTCTCGAATGGAGAAAAGGTGCCCGGGAAAGCTGGCCCAGCGTGATAACGCTTCATGGAAGCGACGATGCGTCGCAGCATATTGTGTTGGGCGGCAGTTTCAGGTGTGATGCCTGTGCCAACGATAAAGCGTGTGACAAGCACTTCTTCGGCAGCCAGGAAGTGTATGACCTCCGCTCCTACACCAACCTGCGCAGCAATTGCAGTGCAAATGCTTTCGCGACCACGATCGATGCCAAGCAGGTGCGTGCCTTTACCTCCGATGCGTAATACAAAGGTTTCTTCACCGATATCTATGCGGTAATTCTGATTGGTAATACCACCAACCAGGGGGGTCACTATTGCATTGGCGACGTTCCAACCTGGTATCTGGTTCAGGATGCGCTCAATATGCTGATCCATCGCTCAAGTGCTCCTTGCTTTTAAATGAGCATACATCCTGATTCAAGCTGAGTCAACACTCACTATACAATTTACGACATTTCAGCCAGACGAGCTTGAGTGCCTTTAATG
>JBKPBA010000362.1:0-6472 GCA_046726675.1 Chloroflexota bacterium | reverse complement strand
GAACAGAATCGGCCCGAGAAAACGCAGATTGCGCTTCGTTGCCCATGCCCAGCCTCCCAGCCCTATCGTCAGGATCGCGGTCAACGCCATGGCCTCATAGATAGCGAGTGCAGCTCCTGCCGCAACAAAGGCGGCGATGATGCTGCTGATGGTCATGCCACTGATGAATGTAAACAGGTAGAGCAAGCTCAAGTTGAGCGCGGATGCGTGCGGCAGCTTGTGCGCTGTAATCATGAGAGCAATCAGCACGACGAACTCGCCAATGATCGCTGGTAAAAGGAACGCACTCAACCCCGCATCGAGCAACTGCAACCCTGCAAACAGGCCAAAGGCTGCTGCAACCAGTGAGAAACTCAGGAGTGTGAGCACCTTGCTGAGAAGCGATTGATAGGTGGAGCTCCCAGGTACAGCACCAGCGCTCCCATAGAGGGGCTGCTGGTACGAGTGATACTCCTCCTGGCGCTCGTTAGGATAATTATAGAGGTAATTGTTCATTGTATTGTGCTCCTTTGAGCCGCAGCGCGTGCAGCCGTTTGATGAAACATCTTCGCACGACCGGAATCGCTACCAGTCGCCGCCACCACTGAAATCACCACCTCCTCCAAAGTCCGCGGCTTCAGCACCGAAACCACCGAAGTCAGGACCTTCCCCAAAGGCGTCTGCTGGATGGCTTATGCCGGACTCATACCCACTCTGAGAAAGTGGAGTGATTGTATCAGGATTCAGAGAATGCTCGCTCTGCGATTGTGGTTCTTGTTCTCCAGCCCTTCTTCCCAGTTCATAACCCAGGAAGCCTCCACCCAGAGCTCCTAGTCCACCTGCCATCCAGGGGTTCATGCCGCCTTGTTGGGGATAACCAGGGCTGTCCATCGGTCTTCCGACATACCCATTGGGATCATAGCCTGAACCATTGGAGGGTGGACTGCCATACCTCTGGCTCACATGCTCACAATCAGGATCAATACTGCGACCATATTCATCTTTCGGGCCGGGGCTCTGTTGCCATGGCATTCCCATCGCCGGGTTCAGTGCGTTCCGTGGTCCAGAGAGGCGACGAAGGACGAATAAACTTATTCCAGTCAGTGCCAGAATCAACAAGAGCCAGGTAAGCGGATTGCTTAGTACTCGACCTACCAGTTGAAGTGGGTTGGCTATACCGTCAGCGCTCCCGTTTTCCAGGCTAGCTTGTAGGGACTCAAGAGCCGCGAGGGTAGCGACAGTGTAATTGCCATGAGCCCCTGCGTTCCTTTCATACGCCTGAGCAAATGCCTCACGAGCCTGTGCTATCTGTTCAGCACTCAATCCTACTTGTTTCCCAGCAACAATCGCCAGGTATCGCTGCTCGATACTGATACCTAGAGCGATGGCATCCTGACCAGTAATGGCCTGTTGCGTTTTTCTGATAAAATCACTTTTAGGTCCATCAAACGTACGTACCGTGGAGATATTCACTGGACGAGATAATTGGGAAGCTGTGCTGCGTACCTGGTCTCCATCTAGAACCCCGGCGTTGTCCTTGATCTGCATGCTCGCTGCATGCACTGTATGGGTGCCCGTGGGCGAGAGGATGCCACCTACTCCAATAAGCAGAATGAGCAGGCCTCCTGTACACCACTGTAATATACCGACTATCCTATTGTCCTTCATTATGCCTGTCTCTTCTCAGGAGAATCGATGCCTCTTCTCTATTCCCTACCCGGATATGGGCTTCCAGTAGGAAGTACATTTCCTTTTTATGCTCCTCAGATGGTCAAGCCCATCACTGGCGTGAACGCTCCCACGCTCGAGCATGCTTCAATAGGAGTATAGTGGTCAAAGCTGAGACACTCCTGAGATTTCCCTGTATTCAGGTTGAGCGTGTTCGTACTACCCCATCACCTCATGCTATCCCGCTGCTACTGGTTTGTCTGAACGATGAAATCCGCTGGAAGCCCGAAGAGAGCAGAATGCTTTATCACGCCTGTGGGGATCAGCAGATCCAGGAAGGTTCGGGTGACGGTAATAGCGGTAAACATGCTGACCAGGACACCTAGCAGCAGCGTTGTGGCGAAGCCGACGATGATATTTGCGCCGAAGTTGTTGCCAAAAGCGTACAGCACAGCGCAGGTGATACACGTGGCAACGTTCGAATCGCGAATAGAGGGCCAGGCACGCTTCCAACCGATCTCAATGGCTGAGGCAAGCAATCGTCCTGCACGCAGTTCTTCCTTCATGCGCTCGAAAATCAGCACGTTGGCGTCCACCGCCATGCCGATCGAGAGGATAAAGCCTGCTATGCCTGCCAGTGTGAGCGTTATACCCACTAATTTGAAGAGAGCGAACGTGAAAGCCGCGTACAGTAGCAGTGCACAATTCGCTAAAAGACCCGGCAGGCGGTAATAGAGCAGTATGAAAATCATCACTATACTGACACCGATGATACCGGCGAGCTGACTTTTCACAAGCGAATCCGAGCCTAATGTCGGGTCGATAGTCGATTGACTGGCGATCTGCAGGGCGATGGGAAGAGCTCCATAGCGCAGCACGGTGGCGATGCGCTGTGCCTCATCGTGAGTGAATCGACCTGTGATAACCCCTGGTCCACTGATGGCGCTGTTGATTGTCGCCGATTCGATGACGTTCCGATCGAGCGTGACCGTCAGGATGGAGCCGACGTTCTCCCGTGTGAAGGAGCCAAAACGCGAGATGGCATCGCCTTTCATCGAAAAGTTGATTTGCGGATGCCCGGTATGCTCATCAAAACTGACCCCAATCAGCGTGGAGTCGAGGTCTTTGCCACTGAAGGGAGCCTTGCCACCGGGATTGAAGTCCGCATATGTAGCAGGATCAAAGGCTGATCCTGCCGGAACTATCCCCTGGGGTGAAGGACCGGTGTTCCAGAATTCCAGGTTGCCGGTTTTGAGGAGGGTTCGAATGGCTTCGTCCTGGTTGCTGCCCGTGATCTTTGGGAGTTCTACGGCGATACTCGGTTGCCCATTGCTCGTTTGCACGCGAACAATTGGTTCGTTGACGCCAAGCCCACCGTTGACGCGCTGTTCAATCTGGTCCCGCGTCGCATCAATCTCTCGCTCGAGCGTCTCCGTCCTGTAACCTGCGCCGGGTCGGGTACCAGGAGGACTCGCACTCCGCCCTGCAGGTCAAGCCCCTGCTTCACCTGAAGTGGATGGTGAATGCCGAGCCAGCCGATGTGCAGGCCTGAGTTATTCGGATAGACAGTGTAGACTGCCCCCCCTGCCAGTACAAGAATAAGGCGCAGCAGTACCAGTGTCCTTCGTTGCATCGCCCTTGTTTTCCATACCTTTGTTTTCGTACAAGTATAGCTCGCTGATGTGAGATGATTCTGTGAAGTAGCTGAGAGGGGTCTGAGTATGCATGAGTTGGCTTTCACGAGAGAGAACAGAGGGTGCCTTACAGGAGCAGGTCAGGGATTCATCGATGCATTCTCAGTTTCGTCTCAGCCAATTCTCAGCGCCTTCTCACTATTTTCAGGAGAATACCACAGTAAGTAAGCCTGCTTGCTTGTACAAGAAATCAATTTTCTGCTAGATTCCCATCGATGCAATTGGATGTTATATGAAATCCGTTCAAGTACCATCCACTAAGACAGGCCACCAACCAAAGCAGGTATAAGCGTGTACGACCTCGGGGTGCACTTGAAGCCAGCGGCAGCGCTCAGCCTGGACCTCTTCCAGTTCATCCAGAGAGGTGAAGACGCGGTTGGCCAGTGGCTCGTTCGAAAGCGGCCACAGCCGCTCGGCAGGTTGCACCTCTGGGGAATAGGGCGGCAAGAACACCAGGTGCAGACCCTCTGGGAGCTTGAGCTGAGCACTGCTGTGCCAGCCTGCTCGATCCAGAACCAGCACGATCTGTTTGTCTGGCCCTGCTCCCACCTCCTCGGCAAAAGCGGCCAGGGCGCGGGAGAAGACCTCCACATTCACGCTGGGCAACAGGAGCCAACAGGTCTGTCCACTTTGCGGATGGACAAAGGCAAAGACATACATCCATTCATACCGCTGGGCCACCGGGGCTTTGACCGTCGCTCCCTTTGGAGCCCAGATCCGTCGCAGGACCGTTTTGAGACCGATACGGTGCTCATCCATCGCCCAGAGTTCGACACTGGCCTGCGGGTGGGTATGGTGCACGAGGGCCACCTGCTAGGGCAGTTTTTTAAACTCCTGCTGGCTGGCCTCGTCAGCTTTGGCATGCTGTGGGCGAGGCACGCGGCTGCTGTGACCGAGCCTTTGCAAGTAATCCCATCCCCGTTGCGGAGCTACCTTGCGCCCCAGCCGCTGCGCCATCCAGTGGGCAACCTTTGGTCCACTCCACAGCCCTCCGTCCTCCGGGGGCTGCTGCAGGGCGGCTCGCAGTTCCTCCTGCTCTTCCTGCGAAAGCAGCATCGGACTGCCTGCGGCGTCTTGACGGTGATCGCGAATCCCGTCTTCCCCCCGCTCGTTCCAGCGCCCAATGATCGTGCGCACCCATCTGGCCGTGTAGCCGAGCTGCTCGGCAATCTGTTGTGGCGTCTTGCCCTCCTTCGCTTGCCACAGAATGTACCAGTGGATGCGTTCGACCGCGTTCTTCGCGCGACGATAGCGACTATACAGCTCTTCTGTTGTCAGATCGCTTTGGATTTTGACTCGCTTTCCTATACCTCCTAGTATACGCTATCCGGGCGGATTTCATATTACGTTGTAAAAGAGGAAAACCATACCCATGGGTTCTGCAGATACTGAATTCCTATCCTCATTGTTCCTGCTGCCTGATACCATAGCTATTGAGGCGGTGTATCCTACCAGGACTCACCTGACGGTCCAGGTGGCAGGCAGGCTTCAGAGCGCTGCCAGCCCATCACGTCTTTCAACATCAGGGTGGGGATATCTTGCCCAGTATATCCTCGTTTTGTTCCAAATTGGGCAGCGGTGCCGCGAAGGGCTGTACGCAGACCCTCCTGTGCTTTCAATGCGTACCTCATGAGATCTTGCCTCCAACCAACGGACTGTAAGTATGGTTCCGGAAACCATCCTGTTACCTGGTTATACTTCATGTTTGTATAGGAGTCGGAAACAGGGAAAATGAGATTGACCTGCTTTTGTGAGACGGGGAGGCGGGGATCTTTTTATTGCTGTGCATTATTTATCGTATGTGAATTACTTTCTTCACCACGCAGAGCTGTTTTCTTGTTCTACGTCGTTTATGCAAGGACGAATGGCCATGTAGCCAGCACACTTGGTGCAAACTGATCAGTTGGCAGCCCTGCCGCTTCATACGATACACCATAATCACGTGATATCATGGAGCTATGGTGATAGAAATGCAGTACACTGAGTAGAGACTGTCCATCAGGATGCGCAGTTGACAGGTGCACCGAGCAAGGGAGCCTTTCGTGGTTCCCCTTGTCTGTCGAGGAGGAACGTTCCATGCTATTCGATGCTGATCTTGCTTACCACGAACTCCAACTGCACTTTCGGGATCGTGTTCGTCGTCACGAAGCGCTGGCACGGCATTGTGCTTTGGGGGTAGGTGGCCCCGCAGATGTCTGGGTGGTGCTCGAATCGCGCAGAGAACTGATTGGCCTGGTGAGTCTGTGTGCCGAAGAGCATTGGCCCGCGCTCATCGTTGGCAATGGCACGAATATCCTGTATGCTGACGCTGGCGTCCGCGGTATAGTTGCTCGCGTGGCTCTGAATGAGTACCAGATTGAAAACCAGGGGGACGGCACGGCCCTCTTACGAGCTGAAGCCGGGGTCAGTTGGCCTCTCTTATTGCATAATCTGGCGCCGTTAGGCTGGGGTGGGCTCGAGTTTGGCGTGGGCATCCCTGGCACATTGGGTGGTGGCGTATTCAGTAATGCCGGGGCGCACAACCGTGATTTGGGCCAGGTCCTGGAGTGGATTGAGGTGTTGGATGCGCGTGGCTGCAATCTGGAGGCAGAAGATCACATCTCCTATCCACTCGTGCGCCGCTATCACCGTAATGAACTCAACCTGAGCTATCGTCAGAGCCGGTTCCGCCAACGCAGCCAGACCCGATGTGATGAGCGAGGGCAGCTCATCCCTCCATCACGCAGCATGATTGAGCCAGCCGAAATCGTGATGCAGGTCGAGATCCGCGTGCATCAAGAAGACCCGCAGCGCTTACGCGCCGTGCTTGCTGAGTACAAACGGCAGCGGAGGCTGACCGAGCCTCCCCCCATCGTGCGGGCACCATCTTCAAGGATCCGCCAAATAGCGATGCGGGCCATCTAATAGAGCAGGCAGGTTTGAAAGGAAGAACGCATGGTCAGGCACACATCTCGACGGCTCATGCCAATTACATCGTGAACTCAGGGGAGGCACGAGCGAGCGATGTTGCAGCCTTGATCAGGGAGGCCCATCAGCGCGTGCTTGAGCAGTTTGGCGTGGAGCTAGAGTTAGATGTTGAGCTACGCGGCGAATGGGAGATGCGATGATGGAGAGCGTGCAACAAGAAGAGA
>JBKPBA010000361.1:0-4588 GCA_046726675.1 Chloroflexota bacterium | reverse complement strand
CGTTGGTATTGTCGGAGCCAACGGCAGCGGCAAGACGACACTGCTCAAAACAATGATGGAGTTGATCCCTGCTGACTCTGGCTCGGTAAAAATTGGAGCGAGCGTTGTAGTCGGATACTATGCCCAGGAGCAGGAAACGCTGCCTTTCGATAGCACGCCGTTGGATTTCGTACGACGCATTAAACCGATGAATGAAACACAAACTATCAGTTTTTTACGTGGCCTGCTTTTCTCGTACGAAGATATCCATACACCTATCCGGCGCTTAAGCGGCGGTGAGAAGAGTCGACTTCAAATAGCGCGCTTGATGCTTACGGATGCTAACTTCTTACTGCTGGATGAGCCAACCAACAATCTTGATATCGCGTCCGTCGAAGTGTTGGAGGCGGCTCTGGAGGAATTCGAAGGGACCATCCTGACCGTTTCGCACGATCGCTACTACCTCGATAAGATTGTTACCAAGATTGTGGCGATTAGCAATGATGGTAGTGTGAGGGTGTACCCTGGAAATTTCTCCTATTACTTTGAGAAAAGCCATGCATAGAACCGAGGATTACGGCATCATCCAGGAACCCAGGAGAATTTCTTGGGGAAGAGTGCATTGAGTAAGACTTCTGCCTCGCTGTTCTCTACGCGCACGTCAGGGAAGGCATAGCGCAGTTCAGCCAGGCTGCGATAGCCGAAGAGCAGTTGCAAAAAGACCAGTGCTGGACAGCTTGCATCTGCAGTGTTCTTGTAGGCTGGTGCACGCCATGGCTCCAGGTGTGTGATGTGTCCCTTGTCAAAGACCATATGCAAGCCGCCGCGAAAGAAGTCAAGCGTGAGTTCGCCAGTGTAGGCTGCTGCTATAGAGTTTGCTAGACGTTTCTCTAAGGCTGGAGCAATATGGCGGATGAATGCCAGCACATCGGGTACGCGCACGTACCATGCATAAGGTGGCTCATAGTACGGGGCCAGCGCCTCACCTAGCACCTCATAAACAGGATGTGCGCTTCCTAACCAGAAGCTTATTTCATCGAATGGTGGAACATCAGACCGAACTGCCGGTATTTGTAAGCCATAGGCTTGCAGCACGCGCAAAAGTGGTGGCACCACTGCCTGCCAACTGACACCAGCCGCAATGTACAATGCATAGACATCGAGGCTCTTACCCCAGCGTTTCGTTGCTACCATCACATATCCTTGCACTGCGCCAGCATCGTCAACGATCATTCTCACACACATTTGCTTACCAACGACAGTCGGATCCTTCTCCTCTTTAATCTGATAACGCCAGAAGCGTTCTGAAGCGATAGACCAGACCATGCTTGCTGAACGCTGGCGATTATACAACTCCATGAGCAGAGGAATGTCCTCAGGTGTCGCTGCTCGTAGCGCATATGGCTCAGGAGTAGACGCTTGCGCCCTGGGGATGAGTGAAAGATAAGTGACCCTGCGCCCTTCCAATTCCAGGGCATACTCGTAGCCAAATTGACGATAGAAGTAAGTAATTCCTGTAATCCCCTGCACAAGGTGTCCTTCCGCCTCGCTCCGCGCATGCACCATCTCAAATAGCTTGCGGATGAGTCCCCGATTGCGATAGTCAGGGTGTGTGGCAACAAATTCCGGCTGCCCAACGCCAAAGGCAATGCCCTCGTATTCCCATTCCCGTCGCCAAAGGCACGTGCAGGCAACAAGAGGATTGCCCTCTTTGCCTGTGTCCTCTATCACCGCATAGTCGCCAGACCCCATGAGTGGAAATTCGCCACTCATGTGCTGACGCACACTCTCCATCATCCGGATATGGAGCGGCTCATCCTCTGTGTCGCGAAAGACCAGACCGCACAATTGGGCAATGTTTTCTGTATCCTCTGGAGTAGACCAACGCTGAAGAAGCCCCCCACCTAGCTCACGACGATAGTTGGCGGCGGCTGTGAACGTAGCCATTGCTCTTGTTCCTCTATCCTCGATTCTCTTTGAGAGGAATTGTAGAGGAATGCAGAGAACATGTCAAGCGAATCAAGCTTTGGCACCAGGCACTCCCGGAGGATACTAAAATCAAGCGCAATATGCTATAATAAGTGAAATGTTATACATCTATCTTGACTAACAGCTAACGTATGATCTGGAGGCCTATCCCTTGGGCAGTAACTATACATCGGGTTCGGGTTCTGGAATGTCGGGCAATGGTAGTTCGTTTGTAAGTCGTCGCGAAATGCGCGCAACCAATCAAACGGGTGCGCTACCAATCATTAGCACCAGTCGCAGCTACTCAGGTTCGTTCGACTTCGACAACTTGATCGCATCTCTACGCGAGTTGTTCGCGCAGGATCGGCAGGTCGCGAGCCAGCAAGAGGGCACACGCTGCGGTATTTGCTACCTGCATTTCACTGTAAGCTCTTTAACGTATCGCGAGGAAGAGGGTTTTTACGTATGCCGGAGTTGTGAACGCGGCCTTGGTAATTATAAACTCCCCATGATAAGACGACAACAAAAGTAATGATGTCGGAAAGCAAGATAGCTCGGCAGATGCACGTGCGTCTGCCGAGCTATCTTGCTTTCCGACTTTTTTTATTCTATGAGTGCCTCTTCTCCGGCTTGCACGAACTCAGCTTCTGTGACTTCGCGCAAATCTTCAGGGTTGTCCAGGCGATCCAGGAAAAGGATGCCATCCAGGTGATCGATCTCATGTTGGAGGATACGCGCAAGCCAGCCTTCGGCTCGGACGCGAATCGCTTTACCACGCGCATCCTGACCCTTTACAACTACGCTGGTTGCACGCCGGATATTATCACCGACGTAGCCGGGAATACTTAAACATCCCTCGGTGCCGCGTTCCTCTCCCTCAGCCTTGATAATCTCAGGGTTGACCATAGCGATTTTGCGGTCTTCGAACTCGGCAACAAAAACGCGAATTGAAATTGCGATTTGAGGCGCCGCCAAACCCACACCATGCGCCGCATGCATCGTTTCAAACATGTCTTCGATCAATTTTGAGATAGATGGGTCGAAGCGATGAACTTTTTTTGCTTTTTGTCGCAGAATAGGATTCTCTGATGTAATTACGTTATGAATTGCCATAGCCTGTGTATTCTTCCCTGCACTTTTCTTAACTATAGGCACTCGTCCGTTCGATGACCATGAAGAGGCCATATATTGTATATTATTGACTATATCGTATCATATCATTGGATTGTCTTCAATCAAGGATTAGTTTGTTTTGCTATGCGACTTTCCGCCTCAGCCTTCGCAGTCTCTACTATCATAATAGCATCATTTAAGCCAACTATCGGATACTGATCCTCTACTTCCTTGAGAAAGATGAGTCCGTCGAGCACGCTTTTAAAATTTTCAGGATTAAATGTAAGCTTAGCTGCTAACCGATAATCATCTAGTGCTTCATCTTTTGGCCCAAGTACTAATTTAGCCATAGCTCGATCGTAATAATCCCAAAAAGGTTCGTATGAAATTTTCGTAGCGATACGTTTGTTCGCTAACTCCTCAGTACGTCTGTACGCTTTAACAGAGTCATCTAGCTTACCCTCATGCCAGGAAAGAAGAGCAACGTTGCCAAGGGCATATGAAGAATCTGGATTGAGCCTGAGCGCTCGATTATAGCAATCCAGGGCATCCTGGTACTTCCCATAGCGCCGAAACGTACCACCGAGAGTTGCAATATTCTCTTCATCATCAGGAAGTAAACGTGTAGCCTCCTTTAGATGCTCTATCGCCTTATCATATTCTTTATCATGCTGCTGCTTCAATGCCGGGTCTGCATATAACTTATCCGCTTGACTGCGATAAGCCATTCCCAGTTCAAAATGCGCAAGAGCGAATTCTTTTTCAGCGGCAATTGCTGTTTTTAGACAATCAATAGCCTCATCATACGATCCAATCTTCCTGTAGATTTCACCGAGTATATAGTTGACTTGTGCATCATCTGGTTGAAGTTGTTTAGCTTTTTGAAACTCTTCAATAGCAGCACTAATCTTTTTTCGCTCCAGGAGCCGATTGCCTATCACAAGATACAATAATGCTCTACTGGCGTCGTCAATATTCTTTATCGTCTCGTCTTGCACCTGGGCAAATTTTTGTAATTTATCATTAGCTTCCGTAAGTGTACTCTCGAGATCCTTCACCTTTTTATCGACTCGTGGTGCCAAATCATATCTGAAAATATCGTTTACCTGTTTATTTGTCAGTTTAGTCACCTGTTCATTAATCCGGTCATCTAATTGATTCCACCAGGCGGCTACAGCAAAAGCTCCAAGCAGTGCCAAAATAGCTGCCGCGACACCCATTACAGTCGCGGCAGTCGCGGCAATAGATCCTGAATCTATTACAGGGCATGGGGTATCTTTCGTTGGAACACAAGAAGGCAGAAACACGAGTTTGTATGCAATGGCTAATGAGAGTAAAACCAGGAGAATAATTGCAATATAGAAAATAATTATAGGTAAGCGGAATTTCATACTACACCTCCATTGTAACGCTTTTTAACTTTCTTATTTTTACATAAAGAGGTGATAGTATCAAGTCCGAATAATTCATGCTGAGGGTTGCTCGTTTTTATGGGATGACGTACTATAAGAATACTAGAGGCTTTTAC
>JBKPBA010000360.1:0-10803 GCA_046726675.1 Chloroflexota bacterium | reverse complement strand
CTGCCATCTGTACGCAAGAGAAAATTATCAATCAAACGGGCTGGACCAACCCTCGCTGCGATGAGCAGCAAGGCTGGGGCACGCAGCAGTTCTAACTGCACAAAACTGTCAGGATCTCGAACCTCTGCATAGTCCAGGTGTGCATGTGGCTCTGCCAGGATTGTATCGATCATTGCCTTGACTACCGCTGATACTCCTTCTTTTGAGCGAGTTTTCGAGTGCTCATCGAACGTCATGCGGCCAGCCTGCAATGCTCTGTAAAGTACAGTTGCAGCGGCGCGTTCTTGCGGGTTAAGATAAGCATTCCTGCTGCTCATTGCGAGTCCATCAGCTTCGCGTATCGTGGAAAGGACGCGTAACTTCACGGGGAGATTGAAATCAGAAACCATGTGTGAGATAACTGCTACCTGTTGCGCATCCTTCTGACCAAAGTATGCCTGCTGAGGCCGCATGATCTGAAATAGTTTCAACACTACAGTTGCTACACCACGAAAGTGTCCGGGGCGAAAGGCTCCTTCAGCCTCGCTGGCAAGTGGTCCTGTTGGATCAACATAAGTCACGAAATCGAGAGGGTAAATCTCATCAGTAGTTGGAACGAACACAATATCTACGCCGAGATTCTCAAGCACATTCAAATCATGTGGCAGGTCACGTGGATAGTTAGCGAGGTCTTCGTGCGGACCAAATTGTGTTGGATTAACGAATATACTCGCAGCAAGGATCTCGTTCTCTTTTCGCGCCTGGCGCACGAGCGAAAGATGTCCCTCGTGGAGATATCCCATGGTAAGGACAACTCCGACTTTTTCGGAGCTTGGGCATCTCGAGCGCTCAGCCACCATCTCCTGGATTGTGGTGATTACTCGCATCCTTCATCTGCTCCTGTATCGATCTGACTTTGTAAGGCGACAAGGGACGCCTTGCGACCCTTTAATACTTCCCAAAGTATACCATCGGTGTATGCAGTCTGCAATTGAACTTATAGCTCCTGTTATTCACAGACAACCGGGCTTCAAGAAAGTACTGTTACACCTTCTGGACCACCTATAATAGCCCTTTCTGTCATATGCAAAAATAAGCCTGTCTCTACGACACCAATGATACTGTGGATACGAGCGTCCAACTCTGTTGGGTCAGCAATGCCATCCGCATAGAAACAATCTAAAATGATATTGCAATTCTCGGTGAAAAATAGACTGTCTCCTGACCGTCGCAATTGCACAGTTGCGCCGAGAGCCTCTAAACGTTTGATTACAGGTGTTGCTGCAAAGGGAACTGCTTCGACAGGTAAAGGAGTATTCTGGCCTAATTGTGCTACTCGCTTCGTGGCATCACCGATAACAATGAAGCGTTGCGAAGATGATGCGACAATTTTCTCACGCAGAAGTGCGCCGCCACCACCTTTAATCAGGCGCAATTGTCCGTCGATCTCATCAGCACCATCGATATCGAGGTCAAGCACCGGGTGTGTATCCAGGTTAGTGAGAGGAATGCCGAGTTTGCGGGCAAGGTCTTCGCTGGCGTGTGAAGTGGCAACTGCGCCGGTAATTCTCAATCCCTCTTGAATGCGGCGGCCTAATGCATAAATCATTTGTGTTGCAGTCGTACCACTACCAAGACCAATCACCATACCGTCTTCTATTAAGGTTACCGCCGTTTCTCCCGCCAGACGCTTCCACCTATCCTGCTGATCGCTGTGTTCCATAGCTTATCTCCTCTATCAAAGCATCTAAGAGTTACTTATCGGGTCAAAACCTATTGCGCTTCCGTGATGCTTTTATATTTTATCGCATAGACAGATACCTCTGTTTTGTACTTGTCATCCAGAGTCCATCGTGATAAACTCTCCTGGTAACATAACAAAAAATCCTGTGCCATATTTTATCTGGTGATAGCAATGATGTCTAAACAGTGGCGTATTCTGATAGTTCTCGATGACAAATATCTCAACCAGAACATTGTAAATTCGCTTCAAATAGATGGTTATTTTGTGAAAGGGGTGACCAGCGGAACAGAAGCAGTGCATCTACTTTGGGCTGAGGAATATGATATTGTCATAAGTGATCAAAAAATGCCCGATGCAGATGGCTTTGAGCTACTTCAATGGATACGAACTTATCGTCCAGGCACTCGGATGATTATGATGGGCATGCCTGGCTCTTCTGTCACACGCTCTCAGGCACTTGAAAACGGTGTTGTCAGTTATCTGGAAAAACCGCTTGATCTCCACACACTTAAAGAGGAATTGCGCCGACTACTGCAGCAAACAGGATTTTCTGCCAACCTGGACTCGTTCGATTTGTTAGACGTCATTCAAATCGTTAATATGAGTCACAAAACTATCGCTATGGTTGTGAATACAGGGCTGGAAGAGCAGGGACTTTTGGGGTTCCAGGCAGGAGAGTTGGTCTGGGCAGAATATGGTATTTTGCGTGGAGAAGAGGCCTTTTTCGCTCTCGCAGCGCACAAGAATGGGACTATTACTCATCAACCCTGGACTGAACAAATCAGACCAAATGTCACACAGCCTCTTTCGCGTCTCATTTTCCAGGCTCTTCAATACCGTTCAAAGTATGCAGCATTTCAACAACTCACAGGAGAACAAGTTGCGCTTGCTCCAGTAGCCGTGTCTCAAGCAATTCAATCACCAGATGATGAAGATGCCCCCTTTTTGTTTGTAGATCCGGTACTTGCCGATAGCTATCAGCAGGTAGCCTCGAGCAACTCCCCCGAAACACCCGTACCTGTGCCAATGGTGTCGAATGAAGCAATCGAATGGTGGCAGGAACCGGCTTCACAAGAACAATCACATAAAAAAAGCACAGTACGACCTGAAACTGGCAGTCCAACCCTTTCCGTTAATCCATCAACAGAAGATAGCGAGCATCATGTAATCAATGATACAAATGCTGCCAGATCCAGTATCGTTCCATCGACGGTGTATAAGACATCTACGGCTCAACGTACTGATCTTCCATCCTGGTTGATGGATCAACCTACTCAGTTCGAAATGCCCGCTATGCGCCCCTCTTCGCTTACCGGATCAAACAAAGTTCCTGCAGTGCCAATTGGTAAAGCAATCTCATCTGAGAGGCAATCAAAAGCTTCTACGGCGGGAATAGCTGAGCAATCGCAAGTGGAACAAAACTCCAATGTGTCTTCACGTCGTCAAAGCTCACCAGATTGGCAATTAGCAGAGAAACCTGATGTTAGTCAGCTACAAAGCTTAACGTCGTCAAGGAGGACGGATGATTTCTCTGCTCCTCCTTCTCAGCAAAAGAGCGACTCTTTACCTACGAATGGTTCAAATCCTACAATAACTACCGATAACTTGCGCGGAAACGCGGCATCTGTAACAAATACTGCACGTTCTTCATCCTCTGAACGTATTCAATCTGAAGAAGATGTCCATTCTCGACACACTCAAAAACGCAACTATCCAGCTCTTACTGCGGCTTTGCAAACTCTCGGTTTCTCTATTCCAGGCTTCATTGCTACCGCTATAGTGAATATTGATGCACAACCTATTGCCCAGGTGGCTGTGGATGATCTAGACATTTCTCGGATATGTGAATATTTTAGCAATAGTATGCAAGGTATGCTCCGGGCACTGGATGAGGGTGCCCTTGGTCATTATGAAGATACAATCATTACGAGCCAGACGCATTTTATCCTGTTTCGGCTGGTTGGCAGCAGTAGAGATATATTTCAAGTTCTGATTGTGTCTCGTGATACCGATCCTGTTGAATGCCTGGAAATAATGGCAGATATCGAGCCTGCTCTCGAAGCTGCTTTATAAGGGGCAAAAGGCTTTCCACTGTATAGTATGTTGCCAAATTCCTGGCGCTAGAAGCAAATATGAGCGAAACCCAAAAAAAGCCACACTGAAGAGGAAAAGAGAAATAACCGATTTTCTTTCATTGTCGGTATCTTTATCGGCCTGGCAATTATTATCCTCTTTGTGCTACTGTTCCATTAACTTTTTTAGTTGCGCAATATCCAGTTCTTTCGTGCCTGATTGAGCGTCTGAGGGTTCGCGCTCTTCTGATTTCATCTCCGGGCGTTTCCTTGCTGGTGTATTATGTTGTGGCTGAGATGGTAGGAGTGCTGATAGATGGGGATTGCCCTCGTGCAATAGGGGAGGTTCCATCGCAGAACGTTTCTTCGCTTTGAGCGCGTTCAATTGTTGTTCAACTAGCTGTTCCTGGGACAGTTGCTCAAGCTGAATATCCAAATCACGCTGATGCAAGTCTGCCATTGCACGAGCGCGAGCCTCGGCTTCTATTACAGAATCATGTGCTCGATCGGCCTGCCCGGTATTTTTCATCTCATCTGATTTTTTTAGCGCGTCGTAGACACGTTGCTGCAGCAATGCATTGCGTTTGCGTGCGACAAGCAATTCAATAGTGGTCTCAACTTCAGAAATCTTTGCTTCAAGTTGTTGTAGTATCCCTTTCATTGTTGAAACCAACTGTTCTTGTTCCTGCTGTTGTTGCTGGTAACGCTGGACCTGCCTGCTGATCTCATTGTAACGGCTAAGTGCGGTGCGGGCGGCTGCATCATTGTTTTGCTGAATGGCATGTTCTGCCTTTCTCTGCCAGACTTCTGCTTCCGCCTTCTTTTCTTTTACGCGGCTGTGTAGCTTACGGCCTTCTGAAATGGCTGTGGCAACTTGCGTCTTCACCTGCATTAATTGATTGCGCATGTCAATCTGAAGTTGCCGCATCACCTTCTCCGGGTCTTCTGCTTTCTCTACCATTGTATTGAGATTTGCCCGTAGTAAGGTAAGTACACGTTCCAACAAATTCATCTAGTTTCCCCCAAATTAAAATACTCACACACACCCGGGATCCCGTGTAGGGACGCTTGCGTCGCCCCGCATAGGCTTAATTCCGAGGGCGACCGCAAGGTTACGCCCCTACTATACACGGAGAAACCGCTTGCATGGCCCGTGTATAGTAGGGATGGGGCAAGCCACGTCCTCGCATCGGTGTCCTGATCGACCTTAAGTTGACGCCTGGGTGATCTCCACCCCCACTCTACGCTTACAGGTTCAACAGTAATCAATAACTACTTTTCGTTAGATGTTACGTCAACAGTGTCGGTAGAGCCAGTACCGTTGGCGCTGGCATTGTTAGTTCCAACAGGTTGTTCATCCTGGTTAGCCAAAGCGGGAACCCGATTCATCAAATCACCAATGCGTGTCCCGCTGAGAAGCTCGAAGAGAGCTGGGACCTGTGCCACCATATTCACGATGTCACCGGTGAGTCGACTGGCGCCGAGTCCGTTATTTCCATTGCCGCTCCCAGTGGAGACGATGGTTACTTTGTCCACCTTGCTCAGCGGCTCAGCTATGGCGCGGACAATTTCAGGCATGCCTGTCAGTAATTTATCCAGAACTGCCGCCTGATTGTATTCGTGGAATGCAGCAGCTTTGACCTTCATGGCGTCAGCTTCAGCTTCACCTTTGGCGCGTATCACCTCTGCTTCGGCCAGACCTCTAGCGCGGATTACTTCTGCTTCAGCCAGACCTCTAGCGCGGTTTGCCTCGGCATCACCAACGCCGCGCGCCCTAGCCGCATCCGCTTGACCCTGTGCTTCGAGAATCAGTCGCTGGCGTTCGGCCTCGGCAACCGTCTCAATACGTCGACGCTCAGCCTCGGCGGCTTTCTGGATCGTCGCTTGCAGTTCCAGTTCGCGGCGCTGAATTTCAGCCTGCTGCACTTTGATTTGCGCGCTTTTCTCTACCTCGGTCACTTTGACGGATTCGGTGACGACCTGTTGCTGCATCAGATTGGCCTGAATGTCATAGGTTTTATCAGCAGTGGCTTGCTGCCTTTTCACTTCGGCATCAAAGGCAGCTTTTTTCATAGCCAGGTTACGCTGTGACTCTGCCTGCAATGCAAGGGATTCTGTTTCAGCCTTGACACGCTCTTGATCGGCAGCAGATTTGGCGACTGCAGCTTCGCGGGAGGCGTTGGCTTGCTGAATCTGTGTGTCCCTCTGCGCCAGGGCTGCAGCGATGTCAGCCTGTTTCTTGATTTGGGCGATCTGCGGTCGACCCATGTTTGTGATGTATTCGTTCTTGTCACGCACATCTTTAATCGTGAAGGAGATGACTTCCAGTCCCATCTTCTCCATATCCGGAGTGACGGTCTTAAGCATCTTTGCGCCAACGTTCTCCGGGTCTTTTACCAGTTCTTCAACTGTGAGCTGACCAACGATACCGCGCAAGTGACCTTCCATTACCAGGCGGATCAGGCTTTCGCGCTCCTGCTGGCTTTTACTGAGAAACTGCTCGGCGGCAGTTTTCACGCTCTCATCATCTGAGCGGACTTTGATCTGCGTAACAGCTTCGACATTGACGGCTACACCCTGTGAAGTGTAGAGGTCCTGTGCAGGTGCAACATCGAAGGACATCAGCTCAAGCGAGAATTCTTGGGCACGTTGGTACAGTGGAACGACGAACTTTGAACCACCTGTAATTACTTTAGTGCCCCCTGGTACAGCTCCATAGACAATCAATGCCTGGTTGGGTCCGACCTTACGTAACAATCGCCCCCAGGTTTGGATAAGGATGAAAAGAACCACAACTCCAGTGACGACGCCTATGATTAGAAGAATAAGAGGATCCATACACGTTACTCCTTTTGCAAATCTTTTCGCATAACTAATTGTGAGTCTTCTGTGTTTGACGAATCGAGCAAGGTACGCAATTTATCAAGCTCATCGGAATATGATGCTTCCATTGGCGCCCCATCCTCATGAATAAAATGTTCCCAGGTATCGACTTCTGCAATACCGTGCTGGTAGTTTACAACAACGACCTCTTGATCACGCTCAAGGCGTCGTCCATCGATGCTTCGTGCCGGTATGCTTTTACGCATTCCTCCGGGTGATACATAGATGATTTCACCTATGTTGTTCTCCTGGATGGTAATGCTGACTTTTCCCAGTAGACCTGTGCGATCTGAGACATCTTGCACCGACGATTCCTCGCTGCCACCGAAAAGGCGGCTGAGCAGGATCAGCAGCAGCCCGGCAATAGCGATTCCGCCAATACCCGCCAGGATCAGCGTCAGTGCGGCCACGAAATGTATTGTAGTGTGGAAGAGGTAGCCGAAAAAGCCAAATCCAAGCAAGAAAAGCATAACTGTAGTCGGATTGATGAAAGAAAGGAAAGTCTGGTTATGTCCTTGTGTGCTGACATGGGCATGGGAAGTGCTGTGTGAGCCTGCTGTTTGCCCCGAAGTGTGAGCAGGTCCGTGACTGGCAGCATGTGTACTAGTCGTGTGCACAACACCACTGTGGTGTGCAACGCTATGAGTCATGCCATGTCCCAGGTTTCCCAGCAAGGCTGTTACAATGAAGAATACCAGTCCAGTCAGAAAACAGGCAATGAATAAGAGAGAAAGTGGATCAGTTGCTATCATGAGCTCTGTTCCTCCTTTGATTGTGGAAACATTCGGTGCGTGAACGAAAGTACAGTCCATTTACTATAGACGCAGGGCATGCATAAATTTACAATCTCAAGCATTTTCAACAGCTTTTATCATTTGGACGATGTTTTCGAGTTTATCTACAGGCACATCTAGCAATTCATGAAAGAGCGCAATATAGTGACGTGGATCCTCAACATTTGCAAGACTTGTAAAGAACTTTTGGATAAGTGGCTCAGATCGCCATTCTTCAGCGCTCGCAAGTAACCAGGTTCCTAAACGATCAGCATCATAGTCAATAGCGGTAAGCAGGTCGGTACTATAGTCAGGCAAGTCACTTACAAGATATCCAGGTTGCACCTTAAAAAAACGTGAGAGTAGGTCGCGGCTTGAAGCGGTCAGGTGAACTCTTTTACCATTTTCCAATTGCGATAAGTATGCCTGGGTAATGCTCTCATTCAATTCCTCTTGCATGGCCTTAACAACTTCCGTTTGTGTCATTGGTCTGTTAAGGCCACGTAATTCACCTTCAACTTCACGTAGATGTTTAATTTTTTCAGAGAGATTCATTCTTACCTCACATAACTATCTGCTATAATCAATATAACTGTTTGCTATCAGTTTGTCAAGTAGAGAGTCAAGTAGAGAAAAGAACAGGTTGCCATCGCCAAACCGTTATTGCTGATGTATAATGCATATCATAGAGAAGTAATACGTACTCAACATTCTAAGTTTTACACCATAATAAGCTTAGAACCAAAATTCTAGACTGGTAAACTGAAGAATCTTATGCGCTCTCCAGGTAGTTACTCCTGGTTGAGTACGTAGTTAGGAAATTTCAGCGTTGAAAGATATCCCCGTTAGTTATAGCCTTTCGGTGATTTTGCCGGCTCATAACGAAGAGGAGGCAATTGCTACTACTGTATACGAAGTCATCGAAACTTTGTCGACATGGATGTTCGACTTTGAAGTCATCGTCGTTGATGACGGAAGTCAAGATCATACTGGTGCGATCCTGGATGCTATTGCCGCAACTCAACCATGCCTGAAGGTCATTCATCACCCTGTAAACCAGGGATATGGTGCGGCCCTGGTAAGTGGCTTTGAAGCAGCCACCAGGGACCTGACTTTTTTCATGGATTCTGATGGACAGTTTGATATTCACGATCTTGCGCGGTTCTTGCCACTGATTGAAGAATACGATGCAGTGCTGGGTTATCGGATCGATCGTCAGGACACATGGATGCGTAAGGTCAATGCCTGGGGTTGGAAAATATTGGTTGGCATGGTCTTCGGCATCCATGTACATGATATTGATTGTGCCTTCAAACTCTATCCTACCAGCTTTTTCCGTGAATATAAACTTGAGACTCGCGGGGCCATGATTAATACCGAGATACTGTATAAGTTTACCAGAGCAGGCAATACCTACACCCAGGTAGGCGTTCGCCATCTACCACGACGTGGGGGCCGAGCTACAGGTGCAAAACCATCGGTTATCCTGCGGGCTTTCCGAGAATTATTCGTGTATGCTATCAAGTGGCATCGCGAAGAGAAGCATCTTGAGAAAATTGCCAGGCGCGAAAAACCTGGCTTACGAGAAGCGAAGCAATCAAAAGAACAAGTTGTAGCATACATGAAGCCCGAAAAGAACCCCAAAGTATAACTTCAATACATCAGTCTAAAGCAGGGATCAACTGCACTATACCCTCAGCATTTTCTTCAATCATGCCGCGCTCGAAGAGCTGGGGATGATGCTCTACATTCAGCCAGGGTTTGATAAAATCTGCGTAATGCTTGCTGCCAGGATGACCTGACTGCCCTGGTGCATGCCCGGAGAGAGATGCTTTCAGATCAGCCAGATTTACAATCTGGCGATATGAGGGCACTGTTACTACGGTTTCTGGCTGGTTTGGTAGTGAAGCCCCCATGTTGACGGTATCAATATCGCCACCTATAGGATATGGGCCGCGATTAAAAATTTTATCAAGTGGCTTAACCGTACTCAGTGGATGGCTGTAAGTCATCTTGTGAATCTTGCCGTACTTCCAACGCGAAAGATCACTTCCAAGTTTCTCTTGCAGTTCCTCAATCGCTGCTGTGAATGCTCTGCTAAGCGCCTCATCCCAGGAGCCTGGGCCATTAGGCACAACGGAATCGGCAAACCAGCGATCGTCATGCTCGTTTAACAAGCGGATCAACAATGGTTTACCCCGGCTTGAGTAGCCGTTCTGTAGAGACAGGATGGTTGTGCCCACACCCAGGTAGCTGTGCATCAGAGTTTCCTCGTCGCCGAGCATGGCGCTGAAGACGATGCGCTCTAGTTTATAGAGAAACATACTATAAATTGCCGCGCCAGTGCTATCGGGCGCAAGAATATAATTCCAGTTTCGCAGCGCGTCCAGGGCAGCTTTTTCCAGCGCAGTATCGCCCTCGAGTTTCAAAATATGTGGCACGATCTCGACTGCGGGAAGTGAGTACTGGTCAGCCTGAATGCTTGCCATATCAGAAAGTGCCAGCTTTCCCTTGCTTGTTAGTAAATCGCGTATGCGCTGAGCGCGATAGCCGTTCAGCCATTCATATGTTATGTAGTGGGGATAAGAGTCGTCCACTACGCGGTTGTTAGCGGTTGCGATAAAATGTGTTTCTGGATTGAACGTCTGAGGCAACTCCTCGAATGGTATATAGCCTGTCCACTCATACTCACCGGTCCAACCAGGAGACGGAAGCAGCGCCTGGCCCCTGGCTCGCTTTGGTATAGCCCCAGCCATGACATAGCCAATATTGCCTTGAATATCGGCATAGACTACATTCTGTGGTGGTTGGTCCCAATCACGCAGAGCATCGCGGAGATCTTCCCAGTTGGTGGCAAGATTTAATTTCTGAACCGACGAAATGATATCGTGCTTTTCCTGTCCTGTCCAACGTAGCGCCAATGGTATTTCGATCGCTTCGTTACCTGCATTTCCAATCTTGCCGACCTGGTCACGCTGCAATGGATGCGGCATGCTCGTCAAGATTGGTCCGTGGCGAGTTATCAGTACTTCTTCGATGACAGGAGTCCTGGCTCCCTTTACTTTGATCTCTTCGCGTAAGACCTGCGCATCTTCCCATTGGCCCATATATTCATATTGATAAGGATTTTCTGGATTGAATTTTTCGATGTACAGGTCTTGAACATCGGAGACTGCATTGGTAAGTCCCCAGGCAATATACTGGTTATGTCCTATGACAATACCTGGCGTGCCGGGAAAACTTACACCGATCACATCGATATCACCAGCTATCAGGTGGCACTCAAACCAGATTGATGGAGCAGCTTGCGCCAGATGAGGATCATTACAGAGGATGGGCATACCAGTAGTGG
>JBKPBA010000359.1:0-11169 GCA_046726675.1 Chloroflexota bacterium | reverse complement strand
CGGCGGCGCAAGCACGGGATCGAGGCCCTGGCCGAGCAGCTTCCGCTGAAGGCTTTCGTTTTTGATATCCTCTATAAAGACGGGGTCTCGCTGCTCGATACCCCGCTTGCCGAACGCCTGAAGCTCCTCGCAGAGACGATTCAAGCCGACGACACCTTGATACGCACTGAAAGCCACACCGTGAGCGATGCGCACACCCTCACCCTCCTCTTTGAGGAAGCGATCAGTAAGGGTTTGGAGGGACTGGTTGTGAAAAGGCCGGGGAGCCGCTACGAGGCGGGCGCGCGCAATTTCAATTGGGTGAAGCTCAAGCGGCGCTCGGCTGGGGCGCTGAACGACACCATTGACTGCGTCCTGCTGGGCTATCTCTATGGCCGGGGCAAGCGCGCGGCCCTCGGGGCGGGTTCCCTGCTAGTGGGGCTGTACGATCCGGAGCAGGACCAGTTCGTGACCGTAACCAAGATCGGCACAGGATTGAGTGACGAGCAATGGCGCAGTATCCGTGAGCGCACCAGAGGGCTAGAAATCGATCACCGACCTGCCCGCGTCTCCTCACTCATCGAGCCGAGCGTGTGGGTCGAGCCGCAGATCGTCCTCGAGGTGCTGGCCGACGAGATCACGCGCTCACCCATCCATACGGCGGGCAAAGTCGGAGATGAGCCGGGCTATGCGCTGCGCTTTCCGCGGCTGGTCTCCTTCCGGGAGCGAGACAAGCAGCCGGAGGATGCGACAACGGTTCAGGAACTGATCGAACTCTACCAAAGCCAGGGCAGGAAATAACACGTCTCCTCCTGAGCAGTGAGCCATAAGATTGGAAGGACAGATGAGACCACTCGTTGAGCAAGTCATTTTGATTACCGGGGCGACCGATGGTCTGGGGAAAACGGTCGCCATGCAGCTGGCGCGTACCGAAGCGACCCTCTTGCTGCATGGTCGTGATGAGGCCAGAGGACAGCAGACGCTCGAGGAGATCCGCGCGCAGACGGGCAATACCCGCCTCCAGTGGTATCGCGCGGACTTCGCAGCACTGTCGCAGGTGCGGGCGCTGGCCGAACGACTGGCTCGCGAGCAGGAACGCCTGGATGTGCTGGTCAACAATGCCGGCATCGGGACCACCCTGCCAGGAGGAGGCAAACGCCAGGAGAGCGAGGATGGCTACGAGTTGCGCTTTGCGGTCAATTACCTGGCGCCGTTTCTGTTGACGCGGCTGCTCTTACCAACGCTGCGCCGGTCGGCTCCGGCCCGCATTGTCAACGTTGCCTCTGCGGGACAGGCTCCCATCAACTTTCGTGATGTCATGCTGGAGCATCACTATGATGGCGTCCAGGCCTATTGCCAGAGCAAGCTGGCGCTCGTGATGTTCACGTTTGATCTGGCCGAGGAACTCGCGGGGACCGATGCCACGGCCAACTGCCTGCATCCGGCGACGTATATGCCGACCAAAATGGTGCTCTCGGCCAGGGGCAGCAGTGTCAGCACCATCGAGGAGGGCGTGCAGGCCACCACGCACCTGATCACGGCGCCTGAGTTGGACCAGATCAGCGGACGCTACTTCAATGGCCTGCGTGAGGCGCGGGCCGAGAGCCAGGCCTATGATCGGCAGGCCTGCCGCCAACTGCGGCAGCTTTCCGAGCAATTGACTGGCCTCGCCGGTCCTTAAAAAGGAGGTGACAGACGATGACAGCGAGGCTTGACTGGTACGGTTGCGCCACCTTCCGGTTCACGGTCGGATCACTGGTGCTATTTCTGGATGCGTATATCGATCGCATCCCTGGGGCCGCCGGCACTGGTTTGCTAGCAGATGACATTGAGCGGGCCGATTGGATCGTGGTCGGCCACTCCCATTTCGACCACCTCTGGGGAGCCGAGCGCATCGCGAAGCGAACCGGGGCCACCATCATCGGTTCGCATGAGACAGTGCGCATCATGGAACAGGAAGGGGTGAAGCTTTCACAGCTGCTCCCCGTCGGCGGTGGGGAGCGCATTCGCCTCTCTTCGGAAGTGACCGTCGAGGTCTATCCGAGCCTGCATTCCTGTGTGTGGACGCCGAAAGGGGGAATGTTCCAGCCCGATGAGGTCTGCCTGGGCGACCTGGGAGTGACCTACCAGGAGCGCATGGCCCGCCTGCAGGAGATGATGCTGGGGCTGGCGAGTCTGGGGCAGGAGGTCATGGAGCACTTGCAGGCGAGTGCGCAGGGGGTACGCGGCGATGGCGGCAGCTTCGTGTACCTGTTCGAGACGCCGGAAGGCTCGCTGCTGTATCAGGATACGAGCGGACATTGGAGCGGCATCCTGCACAACCTGCGCCCGGATGTGGCCATCCTGGCTGCCGCTGGTCGCGGCACCATCGACGGCGAACCCATTCATGGCACGCTCGCCCAGTTCGTAGCTCGGCAGGCCGATCTGCTGCGGCCACGCCGCGTGATTCTGGATCATCATGACGACTGGCTGCCGGGTTTTTCTGTGCCGACCCGTATCGCACCGATTCGCGAGACGATGGCGCGCAGCGTGCCGCGCACCGAACTCGTCGAACTCGGCTATCTCTCCAGCTACCCGCTGTTCGAGGGACTTCGGTGAGGGTGCGTTCTCTTCTCAAGTAGGACCAGTATGCGTGCAAAAATAGCTCGTAGCGCACCTGTATTCTAGGATAGGCTTCATGAAACCATTCCAGAAGTACCATAAAACTGGTTTTACTGTATCTTTCATGCATGTCTCACACCAAATCCGGTTGATCGAGGATTAAACCGCTCCCACCTTCCTTTCTACTGAGAGCCTCAAAGAATTTCCTCTTGAAGCGTTCATCTACGAGAGGAAAGGAAGTTTGTGCCTAAATATGTGAGGGTTGCTGCTCATCTCAACCTGGATGAACTGGCGCACGCTAACGGAAGGCGGTTGATCCAGTCGAACGGAGTCATTTTCATATCATCTGGAGGCTTTCCCAGGGGAAGCGTGGAAGCTCGGTCGCACTGGTCACAGACTATTGTCCGAACTGGATTCAAATACTGGCGCGCCGCTACAACCAGGATGGGCCACTTAACGGTCGATTTCGAGATAAACACATGAGCGAGTGGAAACAGGTCGTTTGCAGCCTGATGTCGTCCATAGCCAGCCGATATCACAGGATCATCACAAAAGGGATGGCATCTTGAAGCAAGAGGCTTCTTCATGGTAGTATAACTCTGTGACCACAAAGGATATATAGTCACAGAGAAAGATGAAGCATGCCCAAAGCCTTTACTGAACAGGAGAAGGAACTGATCCGCAAAAGGCTCCTTGAGCAGGGGCACAAGCAGTTTTCGGCGTATGGCTTGCGCAAAACCAACATCGAGGAGCTTGCCGAAGCGGCTGGCATCTCAAAAGGGGCCTTTTACCTGTTCTATGCGTCCAAAGAAGCACTCTTCATGGATGTCGTCGAACAGGTCGAACACCGTTTTCGCCAGGAGCTCTTCGCGATGGTCGATGTGCCAGGGCCCTCGCCGCGAGCCCGCCTGTTCGCGCTGTTGCAACATGCCTTTCACCGCGTGAAAACAATTCCTCTCTTGCAGTTTCTCACGGGCAGTGATTATGATCTCCTCTTTCGGAGGGTGCCCCCAGAAACGTTTCAGGAGCATGTGGCACATGATCGAGCATTCATCAACGAGTTGAGCACTCGTTGCCGGAACACAGGTATCCCTCTGCGGGTACAACCTGAGGAGATGATCAGCTTGCTGTACCCGCTTGTGCTGACCATCCTGCATGAGGATGAGTATGCTGATGCATTTCCCCTGGGCGGCAGTGTCGATGTGTTTCTGGAACTGATCGCAGCTATCTGGCTGGGTGAGATCGAACTCCAGCTTCAACCACCAGGCACTCTTTCGCCCTCGTCGAAAGAAGGAGACGCATGATGAACTTGCCGATTGAGACCGAGGATCTTGGGAAACGCTATGGAAAGGTCATTGCGGTCAAACATCTCTTTCTGCGCGTGGCGGAAGGAGAAATCTACGCGTTCCTGGGCTTGAACGGCGCCGGGAAAACGACAACCATTCGCATGTTGCTGGGGATGATCAAACCCACCTGGGGAACGGCTCAGGTGCTTCAGACCCGCGTTCGCCTGGGGAGCCGGGAACCCTGGGCAGCGGTCGGATACTTAGTGGAGACGCCGCGCAGTTATCAGGAGTTAACGGTCTTTGAGAACCTGGAGGTCGCCCGCCGTTTACATCCTGGCACCTCGCCCGAGGCCGTGGGTCGCATCATCGAGCGCATGGGGCTGGCAGCCTATGCCGACCGGAGGGCCGGCACCCTTTCTCAGGGGAATGCGCAGCGGCTGGGATTAGCCAAAGCGCTGCTGCATGCTCCCAGGCTCCTGCTGTTAGATGAACCGGCTAACGGCCTGGACCCGGCTGGGATCGTCGAGATTCGTGTACTTTTGCTCGAACTGACCCGCGAACAGGGTGTGACGGTCTTTCTGGCGAGCCACATCCTGGCCGAAGTGTCGCGGCTGGCCCAACGCATCGGGATCATCCACCAGGGGCGTCTGCTCCAGGAACTCGACGTTGATGAGCTTGAGCGGAATCGACGCCGGCGGCTGCTTTTACGGGCGCGGGACCTGGAGGCAGCTCGCCTGGCGCTCACCACCGCCGGGCATCCTGCTGCAATGCTTCGGGACGGGACGCTCGAACTCACCGATACCCGTTCACTTGAACATCCTGACGACATCGCTAGCCTGCTGGTTCAGGCTGGAGTGCCGCCCACGCAGGTGATGCTTGAGGAAGAAGACCTGGAGCAGTATTTCCTCCGGTTGGTTGGAATGAATGCAGGACAGCACCATGCGTGACCTGACAAATGCTGTTTGGATTGAGCTGCGCAAAGCCATCCGCTCGCGGATGCCCCTGTTTACTGCTCTGGGGGTCCTGGTGCTGGCCTTTGGCCTCGCCTTTTTGATGTTCATCTATAAATACCCCACCTTCGCTCGGAGTATTGGTCTGATTAGCGCGAAGGCCAATCTGGCAGGAGGGGCTGCCACCTGGCCGTACTATCTGGGTCTCCTCGCCGAGGCGATCGCGATTGGCGGAATCCTGTTGTTTAGTCTCGTGGAGAGCTGGGTGTTTGGCCGCGAATTTGCTGACGGAACCCTGAAGGATCTGCTCGCCGTCCCAGTTGCGCGTGCAAAGCTTCTCCTGGCGAAATTTCTCGTCGTGGTGCTCTGGTCTCTCCTCTTGACGGTGATGCTCTTCCTCGTGAGCTTGCTGCTCGGGGCAGCGATTGGATTGTCACAGGGGACGACGGAGGTGTTCTGGCATGGAACCGCGACACTGGCAGTCGCCGCCTGCCTGGTCATCGTCGATGTCTTTCCGTTCGCTTTCTTCGCCAGTGTGGGACGAGGCTACTTGCTGCCAATGGGGGTAACGCTCCTGGTCCTCGTGCTTGGGAATATAGTTGCCATCGCCGGATGGGGAACCTATTTCCCCTGGGCGGTGCCAGCGTTGTATGCCGAGGTGACCGGAAAGGGGAATCTCGAAGCAGCCAGCTACCTGCTTGTGCTCCTCACGGGGCTGGCTGGCATGGCCGGGACCTATCTCTGGTGGAGATGGGCAGATCAGAGCCGCTAGCCATCGCTGCCGCCAGAAAGAGCAGGCTACCCGGGCTGCTCCAGTTCCACAGTGCCGACATCCCGCCCAGGCTGAAGCGATTTCTGAGAAAGGAGAGACCAGATCTCCTGATTTCTCCTTTCTCAAGCGCGTCGCTCTCGAAAGCTCCGAGACCACCTTTTGTTGCAAGAAACGAACGATTTTGGCATAAACAGTTGGGCTTTTCTCAGGAACTCTTATTTTCCTTTTCTGAGCAAAAAGAGCGAGTTGTTTAACGATCTGGGATCAATCGGATTAGGTATCACACCAGATTGGGCTTCTGCTTTAACAGCCTAGATTACCTTGCGAAGCGGATCTATGGGCTTATGATAGATTTTTACACGAATCCCGGTCCTGCCTCCATGAGGTACGATCAGAGGATCCGTGCTTCTGGAAGAGAATGTGCTTCCCTCCAATCTGCGATACACCTCTGGCCGTCGAACGCTGATTCTCTCTTGTTGTGGCAGGGGCGTCCTTTTTTGATCTCCTTCACATCGCTGGTATCTATCTTGGGAGATCGTGCATCCTCACTTGCCGCCTGATGACTCTGTTCAGCCTCGAGTTCCCAGAAGGGCCCATTCTCGGGACCCGCCACAACCAGTTCGAGCGTGATCATGTTTTTGTCCGGTACTATAGAAGCGCCGTTGTGACGGGTTATAGGAACCAGTTTTTCTGCACTGCTCGATTGACATTGGCGCAAAAAATCGGCATAGTTACAACATGACACCATACATGCCACACACAACCCTAGCGCTCTCACTAGACCAGTTTATGCGCGAACTGGACAAAAGTCCTTTGACCATTCAGGCGTACCGTGCCGATATCCAGCAGTTTATCACCTGGCTCTCAGAGAATGATATGACCGTCACTCAAGTACACCACGTGACCCGAAGCCATATTAACGAGTATCTCAGATATCTGGCGAACCAAGGTCGCACTGGCACTACATGCGCACGAAAGCTCGTTTCCCTGCACGTGTTTTTTACGTATCTGGTGAAAGAAGGCGTTCTTCCTCATTCACCTGCCTCGCAGGTGAAGAAGCCTCGCAGGGAGCGCAAGCCAAAACATATTTTACGTCCCGATGAGTTTCGGAGGATAGTAGCCGCAGCAAGAAGAAATCCCCGAGATTATGCGCTTCTTCAGCTTTTGATACAGACAGGTATCCGGGTAAGTGAGTTAATTGCCATTCGTATACCGGAACTGGACCTGGAGCATAAAATGCTGACGATTCACGGGACAGGAAGCAGGGAGCGCATGATCCCTCTTGAGAAAAAAGCACTGCATGCCTTGCATTCTTATCTTGTGGTACGACCCAAGACCGCTGATCCACATCTCTTCTTAAACTATCAGGGTCAAGGACTCAGCATCGGAGGGGTGCGAAAAATGGTGGAGAAATATGCCAGAAGTGCTGGTATTCACAAAAAGATTACCTGCCATGGCCTCCATTACACGTGTTTTACACATAGGTCTGTGTTAGGGATGATTGACTTCTACCCGAAAACGCCTCTGAGAAACATAAACCTAAGAGCATCAATGAATGAGATACCTCTAGGCATTGATGAGCTACGAAAACTGATGGAGTTTACGAGTCTATAATCACACCACCTATTCAAGAGAAAGATAGCTGAACAGTATGGTAACAACGACTATTCTGGTCATATAGCTCTTCTGTTCGTAAAATTGATCACTCCTCTTTTCACACCCATCTCTATTACTGTACCATGCGAAACCCAACCATAGAAGTAGACATGACATTTTCACATGATTTGCTATGCCATTCTTGCATCTTACTTTCGTCTACACTCCAACATGCTGAACATCTCTTACTTCATCGGTGAGCTATTTCTACTTTTAGTGATTTTTTTCTGCAAAACCATGGTTCCTCATTAATACTGCTCACGATATGAAAATCCAAAATACCCTGAGCTGACTTTTCCTTCAAGCTCAACCCTCTGCAAAACCATAGTCTCACCAATTTGCAAAACCATGGGTAAAATGACGGATAACGATGGAGTGGAGTGCGATCTACACCCACCATGCCGCTCAATCTCACTTTCGTAATTGGCTGACCACTGACCTTGCATGCATGGATAGCCTCCCTCACGAGGTCGAGCAGTTCCTCTTCCCGTTCTGATCTAGGCTTGCGTTTTTTATACCCACCCTGCTCCAGGAGAAGTACCACCTGGGGATATTGCTTCAACACTTCCCGGGAAAGATTCACCTTACGCGCAACCTTGCGCAGCGTGATATGCTCCCCTCGATCAGTCAGATCGATAATGGCTCCCTTGACCCGTTGCACGAGGTCCTCTTCCTCTGGTTGCTCACGGCTCCGTTGATAGAAGTGATGGCGGGTGGCCTTTTGCTTGAGTAATGCATTGCCACGCGGATATCTTTTTAAGCCAGAGCGGCTCATTCCTACCATTTCACACAGTTCGCGCTGAGTGAACGGCTTTCCCAGTGCTTCCAACTCTGCGATGGCGGCCTCCATCCGGCAGAGCAGTTGCTCCTCCCGGAGAGCAAACTGCTGCAACTGATAGAGATGGTCTGATTGTAAGTGCTCGTCCACAAGCATTCTCACTTTGGGATAGGTCCGCAGCGTTCGAACAGTTATCCCTCCCATTTCGCGCGCAATTGCCGCATTATTGACACTCGCGCCCCGCTCAGTTAACCACGCAATTATGCGCTGTACATCAGACAATACCTCCTCTTCGTTACGCCTGGCCCGCCCTCCTCGAGAATGAAGAGGGCTCTTTCGCTGTTCAATGAGCGCTTTGACACGCGAATGGATCTTTAACGTGCTACGGTCCACTCCTAACAACCTTCCCACTGATTCGAATGTTATAGATTTTCCAGCCGCCTCCAATTGGCTAAGTGCCTCTTCGACACGGGGGATGAGAACCTCTTCCCGTTGCTCACGCTCTATTATGGTACGAAGATACCGCGAGTCAAGATGTGGCTCAACGAACGCTCTCACCTGAGCGTAAGACGACCAGACAAGAGAAGAGATGCCGATTTTTTGACTGATGGCCTCGTAAGTAACGGGCTGCTGCTGATCTTCCAGGTCCATTACCCCGGCGCGCACCTCTTCGAGAAGAGCCTGCTCACATTCCTCGGCATGTCGTTGTTGTTGTTGAGCATAGTCAACGAACTGTCCTAAAAACTTCTTGAGCCGAGGATAAAGAACAATATCCCTTGAATATATACCCAGGAGGGAACTTACTGCTCGGTGAGTAATTGGTTTTCCTGCCTGAGAGAGTTCTTGTACAGCCTGCTGAGCCTTTTCAAGCAGTTGTTCCTCATATAGAGGATCTTGCACACGAGTCGGAGTTTTTTTGTGATATAACATTCCTCCTACAAATGTTTTGACTCGATCATATTTGTACAGTCCTCCTTGAGAAATTCCTGTCGCAGCGCAGATTGCCTTTATAGTGAGGCGCTGACCGGAAATCTCCAGATGTCTGGCCGCTTCTTGAACGCGTTCCATCACCCAATCTTCTGACGTAAGGAAATACTTCCCAGGCATAGTTTTGATCCGTAGATCTTCTTCCTTTCTCTCCAGCGCGTTGATAAAGATATTCCTCAGAGGAATCCCTAAATAGCTGGCGTACTTGAAATACCAACGCAGTGAGGTTCCCTTGGAGCCATGCTGTCCAAGTTCAATGGCCCCCAAGGTTGCCTTTGATAATGCTGTTTCAGCACTGACATCCATTCGTTTCAATCGTTTGTTATATCGAAGAAGCATGAATTCCTGCCCGAGTTTTTCTCGGAAGGCTGGATTCGTAGTTTCCCATGGGTGCGGACAGAGGAGAAATTCGATTTCCCTGGATGCTGTGGTTACTCCCAACAACTCCACCTCGGTCAGCCCTGAGGAAATGCATTTCCGCAAGTCTCCTCCACATGTAGGGCACATGCCCATACGAAACGGAGCGGGGAAAATGGAAACAGGGCAACCACAATGACCACAGTGCTCCAGCAGCCGACACGCATGTTTGGGACATCCCATCAGAGGGAGGAATCTCCACGCCAGGGAGTAGTATAAAGCTTCTTGTAAGCAAAGAGGACAATAACGCAAGGAAGAAGCGACAATGCCAGAAAGGAATCTAGCCAGCCAAGGGGAGTCATATACCCTCCCAAACTTCTTTCCGACATGATAGAACGTGGTCCTGAGCAGTTCAGATTCACTGCAGATGGTTATGACTGGCAGCATCCCAAAAGAGCGGGGCGGGTAATCAGCAAACCCAGAGATACTATGGTATTCTCCAAAGAACGGATTTAATTGCGAGTACCGTCGCTTTCCATTCGCTTCTGCCACACGAGTGAGGTAACTAGTCAATGATTCTAGCGGCTGAGGCTGAGGGTGTAGAGGTAGCGTGTCAAAGAAATACTGTAAGGTGTTCATGCCGACTCCTAAAATACGTGAATGGGGCAACTCCCAATGAGGAGAAAAGGCCTGAATCGGGGTAGAGTGTTGTTAGCGAATTCACGCACACTTCATGACGAAAATTCAATGACAATCATTATTCGTCTTCCGCTTCTTGATTATGCTGCTGGCCAAAGTCTGTCACCCTCTCCTTTTGAATTCCCTCCCATGTTTCCTGAAGTAGCTGGGGGGACAGACAAGGAAGATCACGTTCAATAGCCTGCTTGCTTGCATCTCTGATCAGGATCATAATATCTCGAAGAATACCACACGTCCATTCCTGGATGAGCTTTGCAGGGCCGTCTATCATATTCGCTCCTGATCTCACCTGAGGAAGAGCCAAATTCGACGCCTGGGTGAACGGGAGCAAGATCTCGATAAAAGCCAACAAGTCACTGAGCCGTTCTCCAAAATACTGAGGCAATTCAAAGTAATCGTTCCATCGACCTGCTACCTCGACGTCACCTTTCGTCCAATCTGTTGGATCACACGATGCGCAAATCATAGGGATGCCCTGCGTCATATTGGAGATATCTAGCAGACGCCGCCGCATCTCTGGCCGAGAAATGTGCTCAACCTCATCCACAATGATCAACTCTGTATCGCATTGCTGGAGATATAAGTCTAGTAGCATGAGAAGGTCTTCTTCATCATAGCCTTTCAGATACGTCAGACCGCATTCAAGGATCATTCGCCGTAACAGTGTCTTTGGCGTGGCATTGCTGACCGGTGCGTCGACCTTGATAATAGGGACGCGATTACGAAGCTCTTCGACAACAGGGATATTCAAAGCGCTCAGCCAATTGAGATACGTCGATTTCCCCATGCCTGAATGTCCTCCGAGCAAGAAATTGCGTTGCTGCCCTAGCGAGTAGTATCCAAGGACCTTCTTCACCTTTTTGTGCAGCTTCCACAGGTCAGGCGTCATAATGAAAAGAAAATTGTCTAACCACAACAGGCGGTCTTCCTTAGACAATCTTAGGAACTGCCTGGCCAGATTCTCTTTGAGGCACCGATATGCTTCCTCGGTTTCCAATGATTTGGCAGCGATTTCCAGCGGTTCTCTTACCCGCCGCATTCTCAGGCGTTTACGAAATCGCCCAATTTGATTTCCGAGCTGTCTATCCAGGGGCTTGCTGGGAT
>JBKPBA010000358.1:0-5625 GCA_046726675.1 Chloroflexota bacterium | reverse complement strand
TTACCAGCCCATACTACCGCGAGCGCCTATGCGCCGTCCTGGGCCAGAGCGCCGATGACCTCGGTTTGGTTCGCAACCACCCGGACGCCTTCACTCCGCCCTCCACTCCTCTGGTGTTGCTGGCCTCGTCCCACGAGGATGCCGAGAAAGCGATCGTCTCCCAGCTCACGAGCGCCCTGCAAGAGCGGGGGTTCACGCTGTGGAGGAGCCGCCAGCTCGGCAGGCAGGGAAACGGGAACGCCCGGCCGACCTTGCACGAGATCGTGCGGACTGCCCAGGTGATCCTGGTGATCGTCTCGCCTAAGGCGCATGCCTCCCGTCACGTGCGCGAGGCGCTGGAGACGGCCAGCAGGTATCAGCGCCTGGTGTGTGGCGTGTGGATCGAGGGCGAACACTGGCAGGAGTGCCTTCCCAAAGGCAGTGACGAGATGGCTGCTCTGATCGATGCGCGCGGAAGAGAGGATGCCGTGCTGCTCGAGGAGATCGCCACGGCACTTGAACGAGCAGGGCTGGTCTCCCGCGAGAACGGCATGTCCGCTGCTGCAATGAGGGAGGTGCCGTTAGCGAGCCAGCCAGCAGTGCCAATGGCACTCGTCAAGCCACAAGGCCAGGCCACAGGTGTGACGCCTCCACCGGGGCACACATTAGAACCAACCGCTGCCGCTACGCCGTTGCCTGCTGACGTGACACTGCCTGCAACGAACATCGGCCAGCGCAGGGGTGTTTCGCGCCGCACCGCAGGGCTGCTCATCGGACTGGTGGTGCTGGTCATCGCAGGAGGAATCCTGGGCAGCCTCAGTCTGCTCGCGCACTTCGGAGTACTCGGCACACACAGCAGTCCTCCCGCTGCCACCGTGGTCCGCGGAGGCACCTGGATTGAGGACTCCATTGGAGATATAGATTCGCTCCTTCCCAATATGGACGATGATGGTGGGATCGATCAGGCGCTCTACCTACCGCTCTTCTATGGGGACGCGCAAGGCGTGATTCATCCCGGAGCGGCGACCGAGGTGCCCACCATCCAGAATGGCGGTGTCAGCTCCGATGTCACCACCTGGACGATCCATCTGAGACCCCACCTGGTGTGGTCGGATGGAGAGCCCTACGATGCCCGCGACGTGGACTACACCCGGAAGCTCTGGCTCAACCCCAGGTTCGGTGCCGCCTT
This sequence comes from Chloroflexota bacterium, assembly GCA_046726675.1. Lineage (GTDB taxonomy): Bacteria > Chloroflexota > Ktedonobacteria > Ktedonobacterales > Ktedonobacteraceae > DATMNR01. Next base: position 4,457 of record JBKPBA010000358.1, on the reverse strand, counting down.
TCCTAATGGTGCGACTGGCTTTGCACTGATTCGCTCGGCAGACGTCTCGGCGGATCACCTCTCGATCAGCTTCCACCTCAAACAAGCCTATGCTCCGTTCCTCCAGAACTGGGTGGGTGGCTACTTTGCTCCGCTGCCCGCGCACCATTTCAGCACGATGTCGCCTCAGGCCATCGTGAAGTCGCCTGATCTCCTGAACCCAAGTGTCACGAGCGGCCCGTTCATGATGGCTGAGAGCAAGCCCAGCGATCACTTCACCGTGGTGCGCAACCCCCGCTACTACCGTGCCAGCGAAGGGCTGCCCTACCTGGACAAGGTCATCTTCCGTCCCGTCGATCAGGACGCCGTCCTCCAGGATCTCGAGGCGGGAACCATCGATTCTTCCGCAGGCAACCTGGATGTGAGCAAGGCGCTGGCCTATCAGCGCCTCAGCAACTATCTGCTCGTCGCTCCGCCTACCAGTGCCAGCTTCGAGGCGATGTGGTTCAACTTCCACAACCCGGTGCTGGCCAGCCACCTGGAAGTGCGCCAGGTGATAGCGATGGCCATCGATCACCAGGCCTTGATCCAGGGGGCGCGCCAGGGATTCGCCAGTCCGCTGTGCACCGACCATCCCTCGGCCATGCATCCAGGCTATCAGCCGAATGCCCCCTGCCCGGACTTTAATCCGGAGGCGGCCACTAAACTGCTGGAGGACAACGGCTGGGTGAAAGGCCCAGATGGCGTGCGGACCAGGGGCGGGCAGCGCCTGGAGTTCGAGTACGCGACGAATGTGACCTACAATCCCTGGCGCATCGCGACTGAAGCGGTTGTGCAGCGCAACTTGCAGGCGATCGGAATCAAGCTCGACATCCAGAACTATCCTGGCGATACGTTCTTTGGCTCCTTCTTGCCTTCTGGGAAGGCCTCACCATCCACGGGAGCGGTAGCGGGCAGGTATGACATCGCCGAGTGGGCGTGGGGCTTTGGCTATGATCCCGACGATTCCGTCTTGCTCTCGTGCGACCAGATCCCGCCCAATGGACAAAACGTTACCTTCTACTGCAACCCTGCCCTGGATGCCCTCTACACACAGGAACTGGCGACAGCGGATGCGGGCACGCGGCAGCAGATCTTCCGTCAGATCCATGCGATCTACCTGACCGAGTTGCCCTTCATCACGCTCTACAGCCCGACAGACCTCTCGATCGTGCGCAAGGGGCCGCACAACTACCTGCCCAGCGACCTTGAAGCCAACATCAATATCGGGCAGTGGTGGTGCGACAACGGGAAGTGTTAGGCGAGTAGTCGAGCCTGTTGGCCCCCCGGAAGCAGCAACGAGGGGGGCGCAAATCGCTCCTTCACGACCCTTGATGATCGTGAGGTGGCGCAGACTGAACGCAGTATGGTACTTCAGAACGAGCCGGAGGTGAACTGCTTCCTCATACACTTTGATTGGCGGCCTCCTGCTCATGCAAAACAGCGGTAACCCACAGCATTCGCTATTACTCTTGGCTGTGTCTATTCCGCAACTCCTTGTTGGAAGCAACTAGTCAGCAAAAAGAAATGTAGGGGCGGCCCTTGCGGCCGTCCAGCTTCCCCATGACATTTGTCACGCCCAAATCAAGATAAACTTCACTTCCCCTCGATCCAATATACGACTACACTCTAAGCAGATCAGCGAAACCAAAAGAGAACAATATCTCAATATTGTCGGGATCGAAGCGGTTCTCATAGCAGTACAGCGTTGTTGGACCTCGCTGTGGACCGAACGGGCGGTTAGCTACCGCACAAGCCTGGACATCGACCATCGCACTGTCAGCCTGGCCGTCGTCGTCCAACACATGGTTGATGCCCGGGTCGCCGGAGTTCTCTTCACCGCCAATCCGCTTACGGGAAAGCGCCGCCAGGCGGTGATTGATGCCAATCCTGGTCTGGGTGAAGCGGTTGTCTCTGGTTTGACAAATCCTGATCACTTCGTGGTTAGTACGTCCACAGGCGAGATCATCGAGCGTCGCCTGGGCGACAAGCAGTTGATCATACAGGCAACCTCTGGAGGTGGTACGAAGTCGCTCGAGCGAGCAACGCAAAGTAAAGAAGCTTGCCTCTCCGATATCCAGGTACGCGCACTGGCAGAGCTTGGATCGCGGGTCGAGGCGCTCTGCGGAACACCCCAGGATATCGAATGGGCCATTGATGCCACTGACCGGACGTCTCCTCCGTGATGATGCGCAGGAGAGCGAACTTCAGGTAGTATTGCGGGGAGCGCCATCCAACCCGACTACCGAGATGAACCTGGCGCTCTGGGCATTGGCAAAGCAGGTGCAAGCTGACCCGGCGACGACTCGTCTTGTCCAGAATACCCCACCTGTTCGGCTGGCAGAGGACTACCAGCATGGTAGCCTTCCTCCGCTGCTCCAACACAACCTGGCGAACTTCCTGGCGACATATGGGCATCGCAGTGTGGCCGAACTCGATCTGGGGGTAACGCGCTGGTCGGAGGACCCGACCTATGTGCTCGAAATCCTCGCAAGTTATACTGCGATTCGTGATCTGGCGCTCGCCCCGCCTGTCCAGCGCGCTCCGAAAGTTGCATACAACTAGGGATGGTTGTAGGGCAAGAAAATCCTACTCCCCTTTATCAATAGTCCAAAGTGTCAAAGCCTTTTTCGGATTCGCCCTCGCTATTTCCTGCAACTCTGGTGGAAGTGAGCTAATAGGTATCGGCATTCCATTCAGAAACACGTTTGAAAACGGGCTTTTGTCCAGTATCTCCTTCGTCGAAAACTCACTATCAAAATAGTGGAGCTTAAACATATCACGAATAGTTTTAGCCTTCTGCCCGGTTGTACTTTTCGAAGTACCAAAGTAGTTGCAAATGTCATCAGGAGTGGCATGAGGTTTAGAACTTTTATCGAAAAGAAAATTGATGCCGCCTAAGGCATAAACTACCGCAGCCGCCCAGATTTCTATCTTCCCTGACAGAAAAGGCACGACCCTTTTGCGCGACATCTTCCGTATCAACTTCTCGCACAGCGCCTTATACTCCTCATCGAGATATCTATCACAGAAACCATTCGTCATCTGAATGAGTTTTCTGTATATTCTTGTACACTTGCTTTATCCTGTGTACTCTTAGCCATGCATCCCTCCAAAAACGAATTAGCTCAATCTCTACCTGAATTGTGCGGTATCCTATTATACCACCTCGAGGGCAGCTCCTCACTCTTCAATCATCACATCAATCTGCTCTCCTTACTCCAGACCTGCATCCTCGGCAACCATTTGTGCCAGCGAAGTCCAATCCATAGTACCCCGGCCTTTCGCAACACCCGCTAACAAGCGATGATGAACAAAGCTAGCGAAAGGCATGGGCATCTTCACCTGTTCAGCAGCATCCAGCACGAGATTAACATCTTTGAGTGCCAATCTTGTTTCAAATCCAACGGGTGTGTAGCGTTTTTCGGCTATCATCTTCCCGTAATTCTGGTAAATAGGACATGCAAATATGGTCTGACCAAACATATTCATGACCATAGTTCTGTCCAGGCCATTTTTTTCAGCGAGGGTCAGCGCTTCGGCCATTGCTTCCAGCGCAGAGCCGATCAGGAAGTTGCCACAAAGTTTCACCACGTTTGCGGCCATGGGTTCCTCGCCGAAGTCGAACACACCCTGTCCCATCGCCTGGAGCACTGGCTGTACCTGTTCCCTGGCTGGAGATGCTCCGGCGCAACAAATCCAGAGTTTTTGGCTTGCCGCAGCTTCGGGCCTGCCAAAAACAGGCGCAGCAACGTATGTAGCTCCATGTTTTGCATGCAGGCCTGTCATACTACGGGCAATAGCAGTTGAGACTGTGCTCATTGAGACGTGAATACCACCCTGCCCAAGGTGTTCTAGAATTCCGTCTTTTCCCAGCGTCACACTCTCCAGGGCTGCATTGTCTGCCACCATAGTAATGACGATCCCTCCTGGCTCGACAGCCTCACCGGGATGCATAACCTGCTGTGCCCCCTCAGCGACCAGCGTCTCCGCCTTCCTGGCATTACGATTGTAGACGCGCAACCTGTAGCCAGCTTTGAGCAAGCTACTTGCCATAGCTCGTCCCATATTTCCTAGACCAATGAATCCAATGCTTTCGCTCATGTGTGATCCTCCTGCTATTGGCTACTTGAAAGGCTCTACACCTTTTCACTCTACAAAATAGGCCACCCACCATGTTCCTCAATCGCCACATCAATCTGCTCCATCAACTCAATCGTCTCCGCCAGCGCCGCCACAATCCTCTGGTAATGCTGGATATCCTCAAACAACAACGTTCTACCCTTGCGATCCTTCAACCACTTATGACACACCTGGTAGCCACCAACATGGAAATTCCACACCTCCGGCGGCACCCCCTCAAAATACTGCACCTTATTGAGGTAAACTCGTCCCTGCTCAGGCTGGTCGCGTGGCTCCAGGTACTCTATCTTCTCAAC
>JBKPBA010000357.1:0-6052 GCA_046726675.1 Chloroflexota bacterium | reverse complement strand
CTCTACCCACCTGTATTCTCAAGCAGACTGCACCTACCAAAACCCCAAAGAACTCGGCAGCATCACGCCACCGAGTTCCTCGTCTCTCAGACCGAGAAGCCGCCAGATCACGTTTGAGCGCACGGTCGTGGCTTTGGCTGTGGTCTCGTGCTGAGCGTTTACTCCTGAAGAGCAACTTCGTAGGTTTCCCTGACTTGCGGTGCGATCCAGTAGGGCGCGAATTTGGCGTATAGATCCTGATAGTATTGGCTTGGCTCATCGCTTGCCTGTAAGTCGGCTTCCGTCTCCCAGAAGGTCATCGAAATGCCCTTGCCGGCAGCGCGGTCAATGAGCACCATGGTGCCTTTGGAGCCAGGCTGCTTTCTGTGCTCAGTCACGACAGCCTCACGATAGCGTTGGATGATCTCGTCTGTCTGCTCAGGCCGAAACTGAGCAAAGATGACTCGTGCATACATGGGTGTTCTGCCTTTCTGAACCTATGCCAACAGGTTCGGTTGCTTCATGAAGAGCAGCATACGTAACGAAGCGAAACAACGGGAGTTGACAGAAAAACAAGCACTTGGTTGAAACCAGAGGGTGCCAGGAGCTAGTGTACCTGAGAAAGACAAGAATTGCAATGAGCGAGCAGGCGAATTTCGCAAGCTCTTTGCTGTTTCTGCTCCTCAAGTACAAGGGTACCTGAAAAGGCAGGCTTGGAAAGCGAAGCTACACCTTTGCGGGTTATTGCTCAGTTAGCAAACGGTAAGGATCAGAGTAGCATTTTTTCAAATGACTGGTAAGAGTCTTGTTAGCAGTTTTCGGGTAGGTGGGCAGTCTGTTCATTAGCGAAAACATATAGAGATGTTATTTTTTGAAATTTCCATATTATCTGTCCTCCGTTGCATATTTTGTATTTTACAATTTTTCTTATCCAAGCATCGTTTACGGTTATCTTTGTTCCAAACGACCGTTTTCGAGGAGCTATTCCTGTTCCCCAACGCCGTGAGAAAATATAATGTAAGGAGAAAGGAGGATACGCACATGAGAGCGGTTGTTTATCGCACGTATGGCTCACCTGATGTGCTTCAACTGGAAGAGGTAGCAAAACCAACTCCCAAGGACGATGAGGTTTTGATACACGTGTATGCAGCGTCGGCAAATGCCGCTGACTGGCATTTCCTGAGCGCTGACATCTTCCTGGTTCGCCTGAATGCTGGACTGCTGAAACCTAAAAACCGGATACTCGGTGCTGACGTCGCAGGGCGAGTGGAAACGATAGGCAGAAACGTCACGCAGTTTCAGCCAGGGGATGACGTCTTCGGGGATCTCTCCACGAGTGGTCGCAGCACGTTTGCCGAGTATGTCTGCGCTCGTGAAGATGCCGTGGTGGTGAAACCGGCCAATCTGACATTCGAGGAAGCTGCGGCCGTCCCGCTGGCAGCAGTCACCGCCCTGCAGGCTCTTCGCGATAAAGGACAGATTCAGCCCGGGCAGAAGGTCTTGATTAATGGCGCATCGGGTGGAGTAGGGACGTATGCCGTGCAGCTTGCCAAAGCGTTCGGGGCGGAAGTCACTGCTGTGTGCAGCACGCGGAATGTGGATCTGGTGCGCTCGCTCGGGGCAGACCACGTCATTGATTACACGCACGTAGATTTCACCACACAAGGGCAGCGTTATGACCTGATTCTGGCTGTGAACGGCTACCATCCGATTTTCGATTACAAGCGTGCATTAACTCCCACGGGAAGGTATGTCATGACCGGCGGCACCATGGCTCAATTTGGGCAAGCTGTCCTTCTGGGGCCATTAATATCAATGACCGGGAGGAACAAAATGGGGAACATGCTGGCAAGACCAAACCACAAGGATTTGGTTGCTGTCAAAGAGCTGCTTGAAGCTGGCAGAGTAAAACCGGTGATCGATAGACGATACCCGTTAGGTGAGGTTCCTGAAGCTGTCCGGTATATGGGCGAAGGACACGCTACAGGCAAAGTCGTCATCACAGTGGAACAGAACCACAACACCTAACTTAGCATGCCAATCTACGCCTACCAAGCTGACTCAGATAGAGGAAGAGATATCTTGTTTCAAGGTTTCTGCAAAACACCGCAGGAAATGCTACGCATACTTAAGGGATAGCGGTAAATTGTCCCAAATACGACCCAGCCTGTTGAAAAACTCTGTTGCTGAGCTTACGAGAGAATGTATGAGGTTGACAAGAGAGCGGAACGTGCAGTGCAATGGAATGGGAGGAGGAAGACCTATCATGATGGGTTTCAAAGAGCGGACGTTTGCCCCACGCGTCGCCGTGTCTCTGGAGGAGCTGGTTCCCCAGGATCATTTTTATCGGCATGTGCAACAGGTTCTGGATCTCTCGTTTGTCTACGATCTGGTGCGCGAGTGTTACTCGATGGCTGGACGGCCATCCATTGATCCGGTCGTGTTCTTCAAGCTGCAACTCGTGATGTTTTTTGAGGATATCCGGTCCGAGCGCCTGCTGATGCGTCAAGTCGCGGATCGGCTGAGCGTCCGATGGTACGTTGGATACGATTTTGATGAGGCGCTGCCGGACCACTCGACATTGAGCAAGATCCGCACGCGTTATGGTTTGGAGGTGTTTCGACGGTTCTTTGAGGCCATCGTTGAACAGTGTCAACAAGCCAAGCTGGTGTGGGGAAGGGAGTTGTACTTCGATTCGACTCAGATCAATGCCAATGCCGATCTGGATTCCCTGGCCCCGCGTTTTGCGGTGGAGGCACGAGAAGCGCTTCAAGAGCACCTTGCTGCCCTGTTTGAGTCAGAATCAGCACAGCCTGAGGACAGCGAGGAACAGAGCGTGAACGCACTGCCTCCCGAACGGCAGATGGAGGATACTTACTCACCACAGCCCTGCTTATTGCCTACCATGATTTCTGAGACACAACGCGAAGCACTTGCCGAGGAGAATACAGCTCGCCACGACTGGATTGCTGAGGAAGGTCGGCAACAGCGAGACGTGTACGGGTCCTACCAACGCACGGCAGATTTTCGCATTAGTACCACCGATCCCGATGCAACACCGATGCGCCTGAAGGGGGGAGGAACCCATCTGGGCTATCACACCCACTACGTCGTGGATGGAGGCAAGCGGCGCATTATCCTGGCGGTCCTGGTGGTGCCAGGCGAGGTGATGGACAATCAGCCCATGCTTGACCTCCTCTGGCATATACTTTTCCGTTGGCGCAGCCAGCCCAACCAGGTCACTGGCGATATGACCTATGGAACTGCTGAGAATATCAAGGCCATCGAGGATGCCCACATCCATGCCTACATCCCCATCGCCGAGAGAGGGCAACGCACAGGCTACTATGGATTGGCTGACTTCACCTATGATCCCGTCCATGACCACTTTACCTGTCCCCAAGGGCATCTATTACTGCCAGCATACCGCATGGATCAGACGCAAGAGGTGCAATATCGCGCCGATGCGGCTATTTGCAATGCCTGCCCGGTGAAGGAAGCCTGTTCTGAAAGCAAGCGAGGTCGGCATGTGCATCGGTCTTTTTTCGCCGACTATCTGGACCGAGTGAAAGCCTATGGGCAGACCCTTGCTTACCACAAGGCGCTCAACAAACGGAAAGTGTGGATCGAACCGCTCTTTGGAGAAGGCAAGCAGTGGCATGGGATGCGACGCTTTCGCTTACGTCGGCTCTGGCGCGTCAACTGCGAAGCCTTGGTGATTGCCTCTGGCCAGAATCTCAAACGCCTCCTGCAGAAGCGAGGGTGGGGGAGACGTCCGTTTCCGACTGTGGCGATGGCATTGATGCCACCTCCCAAGTGGGAGACGGAAGCATACTTCAGCAACAGAACCAGAACAATCCCTAAGAGAGCGGCTGCTGTCGTGTTGACGACTCTCTTTATCTCCAGCGCGAACGGTTTCCGCACCCGAAAGGGATTTTTTTCTCATTGAATCACAGCTATGCCTTGCATGCCGCATGTGAGAGGTAGGTTGCTGTGTGCCACTGCACCTTTCTCCGGCTTTTCCTTGTTCAGCGAGGGAGGGCTGGGAACTTATTAGCTTCTCCTTTCTCATAACCCCAGAAAGGGTTTTTCAACAGGCTGCTCCGTTTTGCTTAAACACATGTAATGTGTGAATTTCTGAGTAGGGAGTGTATCAAACCTACCTGAATTGCCTTGTTAAGGATGATACTGCCTATTAACAGATGATTTATGACCAAGCCTCATAATAGATCATTTAGTCAAAAATTATAGAATAAACGTTCTATAATTTATGCAAGTATATTTCAGATCTTCCCATTTTCTAAATTTAAAGTGGCAATGCTATATTTATATCTTTTTGAAGAATTTAGTGATATTATATACTCAAATCATTTGATTTTCGCTTTTTCTTGTTTGTCCAGCCTGTAGAATCAGGGAAACTACTTCCGAGACCTGTTTGACTAAATAACACAGCTAGGAAAGAAGGCGAGGAGAGGATAAATATGGATAATATTCTCGTCCTAGCCTATGCTGAAGAAGATAGGGATTATGTTGCTGATTTTGCCGAAACTCTTATTGACGCTGGAAAGAATATTGTTCTAGACCAATACGATTTGTCAGCTTTGAGGGGTCAGAAACTGTTCCACTATCTTGATGATATTGTTGAGAGGGGATCCTCGCATGAAGTCAGGCTCTTACTACCACATCAATATGTAACAAGTCATGTAAATTCAGCTAGCCCTCCAAAGGAACTATATGTTTTTCACATTTATCTTAATGATATTGATGCATATGTTTCACCTCCCTGGATACTTTGCATAAGAAAGCCTACTATACGTAAAATACGACCAGGACCTGCTCGCGCATCTTCGAATCGTCCATTTGATCAAGCTAATTCACCTGATAGCTTTAGTATTCCGCAGCATCCTACTGATGCCAATCTTCGTCGTCTTCCTGAAAAGAAGGATAAGTCTCCTGATAAGCCGAATAAGCAAAATAAGACCAGGCGCTTTGTTACTGTATTGAGAGAGTTTGAAGAGGTAATATTGTCTGACCACGTTAATCCAGCAGCTTATACCGGTTTGGGGAATGCGCTCTGGTGCTTGGAAAGATATGACGAGGCCTTTCAAGCCTTTCTAAAGGCTATTCAACTTGCTCCTGAAAATGCTTCAGCTTACAATGGCCTAGGAAGTACATTTTGGTGCTTGGAAAAGTATGATAAAGCTCTTCAATGTTATGAAGAGGTAACACACCTGAGTCAGCTAGAATAAGAAGAACTTTTGAGATGGGAAGAGGAACTAGAATATTAGATCTATATGAGATGAGTAGAAAGAGGAGGGTTACTTTTGTTTCATTTAGGCTGGTTTCGCTCTGCATTACTGTGGCTCAGTAGAGGACTTGGTTATATAGGTTATTGGTTGAGGAGGGGATGGATACTATTACTGGTGGTTGTAACGGTTATTTGTCTCTGGCGAGCAGATACAGTTCATCTTTTGAGTACACTGGGAGGTCCGTGGCTTCAATGGTGGAAGGTATTGTTGATTGATGCAGTATTTCTCATTTTATGGTTAGGCATTCAGACTAGGAAACGGACAGTAGTTGAAGAATTTGTGGATTTTATGTCGCCAAATAAGCCTGGAATATCTAACCAAACTGGCAATCAAAGTAAGGGGGATGATGCTAATCAATTCAAATCGATAACAAAGGGTTTAGCGATACTATTGGTGGTAAGGCTGTCCCAGGTGCGAGAATCATACAAATCAGGGAATACACTTGAACAACGACCTATCCAAACTGATGTCGGTTCGGTTCGATCTTTTGAGGCACCGACTAATTTAGATGATGTCAAGGGATTTCTCAAAGATGCGGTCAGTGCTGAATCCAAGTTCAGCTTCGGTTTTTTTCAGATCCCCCTAGGAACTATCTTGCTTCTATTCGCTCGTATTTTTCAAGGGCCAAGAATCATTGGTAGTCTGCACGGAGACGATAATGCTTTTATTTTGACAGCTCAAAGAATCGGTGGTAAGCAACCCTACAGTTGGCGAGTTGAGAACACTCGATCTGAGGAAAGGGAGCTTTCCAGGCTAGATGAGAT
>JBKPBA010000356.1:0-4509 GCA_046726675.1 Chloroflexota bacterium | reverse complement strand
AGACATTCTCTGTTTCATAGATGCTATCGAGCAGGAAAACTCCACCTGGCCTGGCGTACTTGAGTACATCGATACGCTCCAGGAAGGTGAATTGGTGGCAGGCTACAAAATTGGCCTGGTCGTTCCCTATCAAGTAAGGAGCGTGGATGGGATGCGGCCCAAAGCGCAGGTGCGAGATCGTTATCGATCCCGATTTCTTAGAGTCATAAACAAAGTAGCCCTGCGCGTAGTTCTCCGTCTCCTCCCCGATGATCTTGATTGAGTTTTTATTGGCTCCTACTGTGCCATCAGCGCCTAGTCCCCAGAACACACACTGCACCGTATCTTCGCTCTCGATAGAAAACGAGCTATTATAGTCCAGGCTGAGATGTGTCACATCGTCATTAATACCAACCGTAAAATGATTTTTGGGATCTGCGCTACGCATTTCATCGAAAACGCCTTTGACCATCGCGGGTGTAAATTCCTTTGAGGAGAGACCATAACGCCCACCGATAATATGTGGCAGCGCATGCCCGTTACTATCGCCCCAATCTTCTTTGATCGTCGTTGACACATCCAGGTAGAGAGGTTCACCAATGCTTCCCGGCTCTTTTGTACGATCCAGGGTGGCTATCACTTTGACGGTAGGTGGCACTGCTTGCAAGAAGTCTTTCATCGAGAACGGACGGAATAAGCGCACTTTGACCACGCCCACCTTCTCGCCCCGAGCAACAAGGAATTCTGTCGTTGCCTGCACTGTCTCTGCACCTGATCCCATCACTACGATCACGCGTTCTGCATCTGGCGCTCCAACATAGTCGAACAGGTGATACTGTCGTCCAACCAATGCACTGAACTTATCCATCATCTTCTGCACAATTGCTGGGCAAGATGCATAGTAAGGATTCGTGGTCTCACGAGCCTGGAAGTACACATCGGGATTTTGCGCCGTACCACGAATGAAAGGATGATCAGGCGATAGCGCACGCTGCCGGTGAGCTTGAACTAATGTATCATCGATCATTGCCCGCAAGTCTTCACGAGTCAATTGCTCAATTTTATCGATTTCGTGTGATGTACGAAATCCATCAAAAAAATGCAGAAATGGAACTCGTGCCTCTAATGTAGATGCGTGTGCAATGAGCGCCAGGTCCTGAGCCTCTTGTACCGAATTTGAGGCCAGCTGGGCAAAGCCTGTTGAACGTGTAGCCATCACATCAGAATGATCACCAAAGATCGACAACGCTTGCGCGGCGAGCGAACGAGCTGCTACGTGAAACACCACTGGCGTCAATTCACCAGCAATCTTGAACATATTGGGAATCATCAACAGCAGGCCCTGAGAGGCCGTGAATGTGGTTGCCAGGGCTCCTGTTTGTAATGCGCCGTGAATTGCTCCAGCGGCGCCCCCCTCTGATTGCATTTCCACGACAAGCGGCACCGTTCCCCATAAATTGACTCGCCCTGTCGAAGACCAGGCATCAGCCAGTTCGCCCATCGGCGTCGATGGAGTTATGGGGTAGATGGCAATTACCTCACTCAATGCATGAGCAACGTTGGCTACAGCCTCATTACCCTCTAATGTTACCCAGTTACGTTCCATATTAACCTCCATAATTTCTAGTTTAACTTTACCGCTATCATTTCTGCATCATGCTTGTTGAGAGACGACGCAGATATCTCTTGTTGGATTTCCGTGTCTTCCAACTTGTCAATTTGCTTGTCCCGCTTTCTCTTGCGTCGCCATCTATCGCTTCTTGCCAGGAGCACTACTGCTGCCAGTATCAGTGCGCCGCCAAGAACCTGAATAGGGCTTATCGTCTCTCCTAGAACGATTGCTGCTAAAACCACGGCTACGATTGGTTCAAACGTTGAGAGTGTCGAAGCGCTGGTTGGGCCAATCCTCTTGAGGCCAGCGAAGAAAGTGAAGAAAGCAAGTACTGTTGAGATAAGCGCAATCGCAATTATTGCGATCCATCCGATCGAGGTCGTGGGATAAGTCACGCCACGCAAAGCAACAATACCTGCATATACCCCTGCTGTCGATGTAATAATAACTGTCGTTGAGCCCATTGAGCCTGAATGTCGCACTATGCGGCTTCCTAACAGGATATAGATAGCATAATCCACCGCCGCTGCGATTCCCAGCAGAATACCTATCAGGCTGCCACCACTGGTTATCCGTATAGTGAGAGCCGTTCCTGAGAGCGCGAGAAAGATGGCTATAATCTTGACACGCGTGAGATGCTCTTTCAAGAAAATTGCCGCTAGTACCGTAACCAGCGCCGGGTAGATATAAAGTAACAGCGCAACTAAACCCGGGGAGGCCAGCTCAAGCGCTAGAAAATATGCAAGTGACTCACCCACGTATGCTATGGCTCCTAACAAAATCAGTTCCAATAGAATAAGTCCGCGGGGATACGGTTTCCTGCTCACAACCATGATTAGATTCATCGCTACAGCTGCTATGGCAAATCGCAGGAACAACACGGTAATGGGATCAGCCCCAGCATTATAAGCGAGGCGTGCAAAAATAGGCATTACACCAAACGAGGCAGCCGAAGTGATAATAAGTATCATTCCAAGCCTTCGATTAGTTGCAATCGAGTGTATATATTTCATGATAGTGTCAACCTGACCTTGCACAAAAAATTACAGGCTTCTTTACTATATGATTCATATAGGCATGTTTCAAGTCTCTTTCATCTCTGGTGAGAGCAACTGAACAACCTCCTGTAAATAGGATACCATGCTAATATCACAATGAGATCACAGAAGCACGCATTTTCATCACGTTTCTTGCACAACCTTGATTAGTTATTGTCAAAGGTGTTGAAGTGGCTGGTTGAGCTGAGCTTATAAGCTCAGCTCAACCATAAACTCATCTGTTCACAAAAGTGTGGGAGAACCCGAATTTGCCTAACAAAAGCACATGTGAGATCAATCACACGTTTCTTGTTACTCAGTTCATGGTGTGGTTCCAGCAACTGAGGTACAGTTATTAGATAGACAGGAAAATCTGTTTCTTCTCACGAGGGATGCAGGCCAGAGCAGGAAGAGCCAGACTTAGGAGAGAGTGCTATGACTGACCGCATTGGGCAGCGGCTAGGAAACTATCGCCTCCTCCGCTCACTAGGGCGAGGCGGCTTTGCCGAGGTGTACCTCGGCAAGCATATTCACTTGGAGAGCCAGGCGGCCATCAAAGTCCTGCAGTCTGTACTTCCGGGCGACGACTTCATGACGGAAGCACGGCGTCTGGTGTGGTTGAAGCACCCTCACATTGTGCGATTCCTTGAATTTGGGATCGAAGGAGATGTTCCGTTCCTCGTCATGGAGTATGCTTCCAAGGGTTCGTTACGCACACGACATCCGGCAGGTTCTCAGATACCGCTTGCGACGATTGTTTCTTACGTGAAGCAGGTCGCCGAAGCTTTGCAGTATGCTCATGAGAAGAAACTCATCCACCGAGATGTCAAGCCAGAGAATATGTTGCTCGGAGAGAACCATCAGGTGTTGCTCAGTGATTTTGGTGTTGCTCTCGTTACTCAAAGTACACGTTATCAGAATACACAAGAGGTGATCGGCACAGTAGCCTATATGGCCCCTGAGCAACTTCAGGGCAGGCCACGCCGAGCCAGTGACCAATATGCGCTGGGAGCCGTCGTCTATGAGTGGATATGCGGAGAGCGCCCCTTTCAGGGAACGTTTACTGAACTGTTTAGCCAGCACATGTTTATGCCTCCCCCATCTTTGTATGAACAGGTTCCAGAGCTCCCATTTGCGGTTGAGGAGGTGGTGTTCACGGCACTCGCCAAAGACCCCGACCAGCGGTTTGCCCATGTACAGGCATTTGCGAATGCACTAGAACAAGCAAGTCGGCTGAAGCAGGTTCCATCTCTGCCTTCATCTCCCCAAATTGCATTTCCAAGTCAATCGCCGCAACCAATACAACCATCCCTAAAAACTGCGGTACTGAGTAAACCATTGCAACAGAGAGAAGAGAATACTCCACAGGACAGGGCAGCTAGCTCACAAGAGATACCTTCCCCATCAAGTGAGCAGAGAGCAATAGGGCTGGCTTCACTAGATCGATCATTTCAGCAGAGCAGAAACCCTGTGGTGCAGCGGGGCTCAGAACTCATCGACAGAAGCATGACTCGCCGTACGTTCATCTTGGGTCTCGGACTCACAGGAATCGCTTCCATCGGTGCTGGCACCATCTGGTGGAAGCTATCCCAGCCTGACATCACTGCCTCTCACGTCACTACTCTCACTCTGTACAGTGGTCATTCCCAGCGCGTATATTGTGTCGCATGGTCACCCGATGGAAGGCGTATCGCCTCTGGTGGCGCTGATAGAACAGTGCAGGTATGGACGGCCAAGGCTGGGCGTCACATCTACACCTATCCCGGTCATATTGCTGAAGTATATGCTCTCGCCTGGTCCCCCGACAGCAGACGCATTGCCTCGGCGAGCTATGATAAAACGGTGCGAGTCTGGGATGCTCTGACTGGCGAGCATCTCTAC
>JBKPBA010000355.1:0-11556 GCA_046726675.1 Chloroflexota bacterium | reverse complement strand
CCCATTGCCGCTGTATGATGCTCAGTATAGGGTCAGGAATAAAGCGTGTCAACCTATCAACGATTCCATGCCCAAGTTGGCTATATAGCAGCAAGGATATCTTCCGACTCCACCATACCAAGCGTTGAAATTACTCCCTGGCTTTGTCCATAACTCTGGAAATCAAACAGTAGCACATTGTAACCGTGTTTGTAGAGGAAGGCGGCTCGTTGTAGTTCCCAATTGTGATGAGATCGGTACATTTCCTGAACTTAGGGGAGAATTCACACCAGGCGAACGCTCTGCTGAGGTATTAGTTGGCGCTATTATCATCCCATGTAAGAGCCAACCTGCAACTAATGTACATATGAGCAACAATCCGAGGACAAGTCGTCGAAAAAATAAAGTGAAATGCATGTATCCTCTCGCCTACACAGGAAATTGCTTACAAAAACGTTCGTAAGCCGCTGCAACTTGTTTACGTGTATCATCCAAAGAGCCACTATTGTCAATTACCTCATCAACGAGCGGCAATCTCTCAACGACCGAAGATTGGGCGCGAATACGTGCCCACGCCTCTTCAGGGTTGAGATTGTTTCGGGCGACTAAACGCTCGTATTCCAGCTCCTCAGGGCACACAATCATCCATTTACTCTGACAAAACTTGCCAGAGCCACCCTCCAAAAGTTTCACAGCATCAATAATTACTATACCGGTGGGAGTTACGGAAGCTAATTCATTTGCCAAAGCCTGGCTTACTGCTGGATGCACAATCGCTTCGAGACGGCGCATCGCTTCAGCATTCTGAAATACAATGGCTCCTAATTTTTTTCGATCAATGTCGCCATTAGAAGCTACTACGTCAGGGCCAAAAGCCTCAGCCACTTTGACCGCAATAGATTGGCCACTTTGGTAGAGATTATGGACTACTGCATCCGCGTCAATATAGCGCTCAGCACCCAACTCTAACAACATATGTCCAACAGCAGTTTTGCCACAGGCAATATTTCCAGTAATACCTATAATCCGAGGCATCCGCAGAATATTCCTCATACAACTAACACGTTTACATCGAAAAATCAGTTTATCGAGTATATCACAAAGCAACCTTTCACCCTTTGCAGAGGCAATAACTCTCCAAAAGTACCTATTGCTTCTTTGTTTTCGAGCAAGTGGCGTAAAATAAACAGGAGTGCAGAGGACGCAGTCCTTTGCTGGGGTGTGGAGTGTCCCCACTTCTTCCATTCACTCTTTATACCGCCGCAGGCGGCATGTAAATTGTATTAAAACCGAGATACTCGATACCTTGTCAGGGAGACATAGCTTGGGTAAACGCCTGGGACTAATCATAGGCATCAACAAATATCAAGACATAGCCTTTCAACCTTTGCAATTCGCCGAAAATGACGCCAGAGCGCTCGCTCAATGGCTGGTTAATAGCCGTGGAGGTAATTGGAACCCTTCAGATCTACAACTCTTGCTGGGAGCACAGGCCACCTCTGAACTTACAGAAACCTTGATCATGCAGTTTTGTTTGAAAGTAGCGGACCCAGGCGATCTCGTTTTTCTCTACTTCGCCGGGCATGCCTTTTTAGATGAAACAAACGGAGAAGGATATCTGGCCTTTGCAAATACGCACTTTCAGCAAGTCTCAACCGGTCTATCTATACACTCACTCGTCAACGAAGCTATGCTTCGCAGTCGTGCAGCTCAGATAGTGCTTGTGCTTGATTGCTTCCAAACAGGCCCTACCTGGAGTAGGCGCAGGACTTCTCCATTCGATTTCAAGCCGTTACCTGGTCCAAGGCTGCAAAACACATTGCAACGAACACAGGGTCGCTTGCTTTATTGCTCGTGCCGGGGAAATGAGTATGCGCCAGAAGTTGGCGAAAAAAACATTGGGAAGTTGCTCTACCATATGATTGTAGGTCTTAGCGGTCCTGCGACTGATCCCATCTCAGGACAGGCTACCCTACAATACCTGCATGCTTTTCTCTCAAGTTCTTTGGACGATCAGCATCAACCTCAGGTGTTTGGACAGGAGCATCGACCTATCGTGCTTGTAGGTGATATGCCATCTTTTTTATACAGGCAAGAAAACATATCTACTTCATCTCTATCTTCGGCTGCGCAATCTTCTCCAATGGTTTCACAATTAATTAGCAATCAGCCTGCGGAGTATCATTCACAATACCCCGTGAATATTGCAAGTGCGCAGATGTCGCCCTCAACGTCAGGACAGCTTTCGATTGAGATTTTAGAGCAGAATCGCAAACAACAATGTATGAAGTTGTTACATCAAGCGCGGCAACAGGTTCAGATGCAGAATGTCCCTGAAGCGCTCAATACCATAGAGAATATTCTCCGGATGGCGCCAGACTACATCGATGCTCTTATTCTTAAAGGACAGCTTTTGGGAACAATTGGCCTTTTTCAAGATGCTTTACCCGTCGCAAATCAGGTGGTACAGCTAGATCCCAGCAATGCCCTTGGTTGGAGTTTGTGTGCAACGCTATTGGTAAATATTGGTCAACTTCATGAAGCTTCTGCCGCAATTGACCGATCAATTGCTCTCAATCCAAACAACCCAGAAGCTTTAACTATCAGAGACGCGATTCTGGCAAACCTGGCAAGAAATTCACTTGTAGAACAAGATGCAAGATCACAATCAGAAAGTATCTCGGCAGGTAAACAGGGCGGTGCCAAATCTTTCCTCCTAGGAGCAGTTATACAGATCTTTGCTTTGTTTGTGGGTGCAATTGGTGCCTCGATTCTCATTGTTAGGCCACAACTGCCCATCATCATTGCTTTCCTCTTAGAAAGTTTAGCATTGGCGATTTTATGTGTTAATGCTGCACGCGGAGCCTATCTCTATGGCATAAAACGCCTCCTGCTCACATTTGTAATCAGTCTGCTTGCGCTTGGTATACTGGGAGGATTGTACAGGTTTGGTTATCGCTGGTTTATAACCAAAGTAATCGCATTTCCTCCGCTTATCGTACCCGTCCTTTTCCTCGGCTTCTGGCTAGTTGCAGCCGCCGTTTTACCACTAGTAGTGGCTCGGGGTGGTCTGATTAGTGGGATCATCGTACGTGTGCGACGAAAAGGTTGAGAAAGGGCTACATTCTATAGATGAGAGAGTTGTTCCCACTCTTGAAGCAACTCCTCCACACTTATCCTGGCCTGTTCGTAATCAGCGGAAAGTTGTGTCAGTTGCGCGGCATCGGCATACAGCGCGGCCTCCGCCAGTTCTTCTTCTAAAGCTCTTACACGTGCTTCAGCTTTCTCAATGTCGCGTTCTACATCCTCAACAGTGCGGATTTTGATTTTTGCGCTCTTCTTGTCACCCAATCTGGAGGGAGATCTAGCAGAACGAGTTTTATTTGATACACGCTTATCCACACTCTTCACCTGGGGAGAAGGAATCTCAAGTACTATTGGTCGCTTGCGTGTACGGTACTCGGAATAATTTCCCATGTAAGGGATTAACACTCCATCTTCAATAATCCATACTTTGGTTGCCAGGCTATCGACGAAGTAGCGATCATGAGAGACAAAGAGTAAAGTACCCTCAAATTCACTCAGTATCTCCTCAAGAAACTGACGTGATTGCAAGTCGAGGTGATTCGTTGGTTCATCCAACACTAGAAAATTCGACCCTTGTAGCGTCAACTTTGCTAGTGCCACACGACTTCGTTCACCACCACTAAGCGTACCAATAGGCTTAAAAACATCATCGCCTGTAAAGAGGAAGCGAGCCAGAAAGCTACGAGCGGCATCTTCACTCATAGCGCTCATCTGCCGGATCTCGTCAACAATGGTTCGATTGGAATTCAATCCGCTGTGTGTCTGTGAGTAATATCCAATACGTACATTGTGGCCAGGATAGACCCGCCCTCTGATCGGAGGTATTTCCCCAATGATCGTACGTAGGAGCGTGGTCTTACCTGAACCATTGGGACCTAGCAATCCAACACGATCGCCACGCATTAGTTCCAGGTCGGCAACACGAATAAGCACGGTAGGTTCACTCTGATGTTCTGCAGGCTGATAGCCAACTTCTAACTTTTGGGTTGAAATTACAACTTGACCGCTCTCGATGACAGCATTGAATTCGAAATGCATTTCAGGAAAATCCAGCGGGCGTTCAACGCGCTCCAATCGATCAAGCAGCTTTTGGCGACCCCGTGCCTCACGACTGCGTTGGCCTGCCTTGTAACGACGAATAAACTCCTCGGTATGGGCTATATGAGCCTGCTGTGCCTCGTACTCGCGTGTACGACGCTCCATGCGCTCCTCTCGCAAATGAAGGTATTTTGTGTAGTTTCCTGGATATTCCTCGATGCGTCCAAAGGCCAGCTCAATGATACGTGCTACTACTTTATCCAAGAAGTAACGGTCATGGGCAACTACAACCATAGCGCCCTTCCAGCTTGACAGGTACGTTTCCAGCCACTCGAGCGCTACCAGGTCGAGGTGGTTAGTAGGCTCATCCAGAAGCAACAAATCTGGCTCTTGCAGGAGTAACTTAGCTAATGAAGCCCTGGTTTGCTGTCCACCACTCAGGTACATAACTGGAGCTTCTTGTTCTTCGCGTGTGAAACCCAGACCATCTAACACCTGGTCAACCCTATTTTCATATGTATATCCACCCATATGCTCAAAGCTAGTTTGTAATTCATCATATCTGTTTAACAATTGTTCGTGTAAAACAGTATCATTTAGAGCTGCTGGGGTGGCCAGTTCAAGTGCAAGTTCGCCAAGTTCCTGCTCCCACTCGCGGACTTTAGCAAAAACGGTGAGCATTTCCTCTCGTAATGAATTTTCTGGCTGGAAATCTATAATCTGTGTCAGGTAACCAATACGCGTATTGCGTGCAATTGCAACTGTCCCCTCATCAGGTTCTTCTCGATATGCCAGGATATCAAGCAGAGTTGACTTTCCAGCACCATTCGGACCAATGAGACCAATTCTATCCTGTTCGTTTATTTGAAAGTTCACACCTGCGAAGACGCGTTCAGCTCCAAACGACTTCCCAACCTGTATGGCACTGACTATCGGCATAAATGTTCACCCGAATATGATAGTTTATTTCTTTTCATTCTTTTTCGCGCAATAGCGTATCATATGAGGGCTGCTGATGCAAGTTTGATACACAAGCCAGTAGTAACTGTTTCAAGACTCAGCAAGGTATGATATACTGAGTAAGCACATGGCCTCATTAAAAAGAGAAAGGATGCTGAGAGGTGGCGAAAGAGCAGACTCTGGACAATTTGTGGTTGGCGCAAACGCTATTCGATCTTGGTGGAGTGCAATTCGGAAATTTCACAGTTAGCGAATCAGCAGTTAGCTCCCCCGTCTTTGTTAACCCTAAGGTTCTTATCAGTAACCCAACCGCATTGCGTGTTGCAAGCAAACTTATGCAACAAGAAATCAATCTCGCTCAATCATTACGTCGCGCGCGTGTTCATCCCTTTGCCGTTGTCGCTGGTGTCCCTGTCGGGGGGTTGCTGCTGGCAACAGCCTATTCATTAGAAACGAATATCCCCATGATATATGCGCGCGTTCGACCAGAGGGCACAGGTAAACGTGGAATAGAAGGTCGCTTTAACATTGGCGATACTGCCCTCATTATCGACGACCTGATTACCAGAGGAAGTAGCGTCCTGGAAACAGCCGAGTTACTTGAAGAGAACAGGCTAAAGGTAAAGGATGTAATTGTTCTGATTGACCGTGAACACGGAGCAACTGAGCGATTAAGACGAAGAGGATATAACCTGATAAGCATTTTGAAACTTGATATAATGCTAAATCATTATATGTCCAGAGGCCTGATTCCAGAAGAAACCTACCATACTTGTGCTGAATATTTACGTAGCAAACAGGGAGTAACGGAATGACAGATGCGAATGTTGCAGTGGCTGTGTCAGGCATCGTCAGACACAGCCACTGCAACATTACTTGCAATACGTCTACTCTGATTTAGGTGGTTGAGAGGAAACAGGCGCCTCGTATCCGTCAGTTGTCGAAGCAGGCCGCCCTTCATACCCATTCACTGAACCGGCCGCTGCGCTTTGCTTCAAAATTCCTAACAAAGGCTCAACAAGATCTATGGGAAGTGGGAAGATGATAGTTGAGTTTTTCTCAACTGCAATCTCCGTCAGCGTTTGCAGGTAACGCAATTGTAACGTTGCGGGCTGTGAGCCAATCACTTGCGCAGCCTGTGCCAGTTGGGCAGACGCCTGTAGTTCACCTTGGGCATGAATGATCTTTGCGCGCTTCTCGCGCTCTGCCTCGGCCTGCTTTGCCATTGCACGCTGCATCGTAGCCGGCAATTCAACATCTTTGATTTCTACAGCAGTCACCTTCACACCCCAACGTTCTGTATGCTCATCTATGATGGTTTGCAGTTCACGATTGATCTTGTTGCGCTGGGACAGCAATTCATCCAGTTCCGATTGGCCAAGTACATTACGTAGAGTTGTCTGACCAATTTGCGTTGTTGCCTGCATGTAGTTCATCACATTTACAACAGCAGAAACCGGATCTACTACGTAGAAGTAGACGACGGCAGTGACTTTAATTGTCACATTATCACGCGAAATCACCTCTAGCGGTGGGACTGTTAACGTGACGCCACGTAGATCGACCTTAATCATACGCGTGACGAATGGAGGTACAAGGAATATCCCGGGACCTTTAGCGCCGGTTAATTTTCCAAGCACAAAAATCACGCCCCGCTCGTATTGCTGTACTACTCGTATAGCTGAGAAAAGTAGCATTAGCACAATTATTACTACTAGTGCTACGATGATAAGCGCCACAATGACTTCCATGAAACTCCTCCTTTATGACCCCTCAAAGTATCTAGGGGCCGAATCTGAGAGTCTATCAACAACAGGTTGTACATGTACCAGCAAACCTTCAACGGCGACAATCCGCACCTCGGTGCCTGGATCGACAGAGGTGGATGGATCGTCAAGCACTGCGGTCCAATCCTCACCTTTATACTCCACACGTCCAACAGGCTGAAGTGGAGTCGACGCAATCACAGTAGCGCCAATCATACTATCTGTTCCTGTTTTGACAGATCGCCGCCGGGTTCGCACTATTAAAGTGACAACATATAGACCAACTAAGCCTACAAGCCCACTCATTGCAAATACAAGAATGGGATTTAGATGCGGTCCTTGAGAGGACCCACCGCTATTGAAAAAGAGGAAAGCACCGATGATAAGAGAGATTACAGCTCCTAGTGTCAGTATGCCATGTGCAGGTAATTTGACATCGAGAATAAGTAACACGAACGCTAAAGCCATTAACGCCAGTCCAGCCCAGTTTGGAGAAAGAAACCAGGCTCCAAAGAGGAAGAGTATCAAGGCTATACTTCCAATAACACCTGGAATGATCGCCCCCGGATGTGATACCTCTACGAATATACCTATTAGAGCAACAATAAACAACAGGAAAATCACATCAGGATTTAGCAGTAGCGTATTGATGGCACTGACTAGATTAGCACCGATAATCAGTAATATTGCATGGCGCGCATTCATGGCTCATTTCCTCCAGTTCGTAAATTAACGCGCCAAATCACTTTGCTCTCGTCAAAACACATTACTATCATACCACAAGTCAGGCTATTCATGCTCATTTCTCATACACATGTTAATAGCGAATTGCTATAATAAATATAACATACTGTTATTCCAATGTCAAGAGAAAAAACTGACATCAATTTACTAATTGATGTCAGCAAAATTTTTCAGGTTGGTGAAAGAAATTTCCACTCAAGGCTATCTCTCAGTTCAATTTCTGTAACGCCTCAAACAGTTCCTCGTTATCTGGTAAATCGCCTGGACTGTCAAGGACCTCAATATAGCGAATAACTCCAGCTTTATCTATCACGAAAATAGCGCGGTCGGAAAACCCTCCACGATTACGAACGCCATACTGATCTACAACCTGTCCCTGCGGATAAAAGTCTGAGAGTAATGGAAACGTTACGCCTATCGATTTAGACCAGGCATTCAAAGAGTAGGCACTGTCCATACTCACACTAACTACCTCGGTATTAAAGTCCTTAAAGCGTGCAAGTTCAGCCTCGTAGGAGGGTAATTGTGCGGAGCAAACACTACTAAAGGCATAGGGAACGAATGCCAGAACAACATTTTTCTTGCCTCGAAAGTCAGCTAAATGCCATTCATCCCTTTTAGCAGTCTTAAGTTTAAAATCAGGGGCGATATCTCCCACTTTTAGCGTCTTTGATTTGTCGTGACTTTTAGTTGCCATTGGTAAGTGTCCTTCCGAAATAACTCTTCTTTTTTTACGCTACTTGTAAATACACATGAGCGTTACTTGCCCATTTGGCCAATCGTATAGCAAGGTGTAGGCAACAAGCATAAAAAAAGGCGCAAGTTGCGCAAAAGCTCACTATACAGGATTCTAGCACCGTGCAGATGAGCGTGTCAACTTTGAGACAGGAGATAGTCACGAAGACCATTGAAACAAAAAAGCCATGGACAACGTTTTGGAATGCTTTGCTGGCACGCCAGGGAGTTGTTGCTTATTTGCCAATTATCGCAGTTAACATTCTTATGTTTTGTGTTACATCCTGGCAATTTTTGTGGCTAAATACTGACCCAGCACGCTATCAATGCTATGCACTGACCTATTGGATGGGGAGTAATGGAGCACAATTACTTCCTGCCGCTCAATGCTCATTTTTGCCCATCTCGACGCTGGCTCAGCCACCTTTACATATGCTACCGCTTGAATATCCACCATTCGCACTAGTCATTTTCTCGCTGCCACTCTTTGTCCCGCTACTCTACTATCAGTTGGTCTTTGCGGTATTGATGGCTTTGATTTCTGTGCTAATCTACTGGTTGCTTCTTCGCTATGGTCCACGTGGATCAGCACTTGCCTTTGCATTCTATTTATTCATCGGCGTCCTGGCTCTAGCCCAGGAACGTTTTGACCTGGTACCATCTGCGCTTATCCTTCTCTGTCTCATTGCAACCGAGCGCAAACATTGGACATTTGCGTATATTGCATTAGCCTTTGGTTTCTTATTGAAAATATATCCAATCCTCTTTCTTCCAGCCCTTTTCATTGCAGAACAGCAAGATACACATAACATCTACATTCCAGCAAAGTTACTCACATTCAAAATTTTACCAATAGTGCTCTGGCACACATTGCAAGGTATACGACACTGGCGCTGGAAAAATACGTTGCTCTTCTTTGGAATATTTCTCACAATTACAGGTTTCTTCGCGCTTTTCGACTTCCGGGGAGCCATATTGAGCCAGGTGAACTACTTTGCAAATCGTCCTCTACAGGTCGAGTCTACCGGTAGTACGCTTCTCTGGCTGGGTACGCTTATCGGATTCCCGGTGCACATCTTGTTCTCTTTTGGATCCGTCAACATGGTCAGTGCACTTGGAGGAGTCGTTTCCAACCTGTCAGAAATTCTTTTTATTCTGGGGTATATCTATTCTATTTACCTGCAATGGCGTGGAAAGTTAGACATAATCCAGACATGTATTGCGCTCTTATTTATTTTTATCGCCACAGGTAAGGTTTTCAGTCCGCAATACTTAATTTGGGTCATACCTTTGCTTGCTTACAGTGGAGCTTTTGACAGGTTCTGGTTAGTTGCCTGGGGAAGTATCTCACTTCTAACCACTATTATTTATCCCTACTTCTATACACGCATCATCGATGCAGTCAAAACGCCTTATGTTCCTGGCTTCATTCAAATTGTTACGGCACGTGACATTTTATTCGTTCTGTTGACAATTGCTTACCTTTTCAATTGGTTTCAGATTCGGAGACGCAAAGCTTTACCCACTGTTGAAGAGACGCAAGATACGCAAGTGTAACCTCTAGTAAGTAGTAACGGAAAGTGAGGCAGAGAAGCTAACTCTAGCCTCACTAATCCTTAGTTAACTTAGCCGCCAACGTAGATGATCTGCATTGCGTAGTAATCGATTCATGATGTTGTTCCGCAGACGATAGATATCGTGTACGTCACTGAACTCCTGTGGACAGAAGAGCATAATCTCCCTGGGTTTGAGACCACAATGAAAGAGCAAGTATGCTAGCCTCTGCTCATTACCATCGGGAAGTACCTTTTTTAAGTTATCCCAAATTTCACTACTCTCAAAATTGTCTTCAATTTGCAATTCTCCTGGCTCTCCAGGCTCCGGCAACGGGATTTCTCTTGATCGTGAGTAAGCCCGCAGTGTATCTAATACAGTCCCATTCAGGCATGCATGCAGGTATTGTAACGCACCAGCAAATGAGTTAAATTCAATGTGACGAGTCAACGCCGTAGCCTGCCAGAATCTTTCAAAAGTCTGAGCTACATAGTTCTCTTCGCTATCTAGTCGACAAGCCGCTTCTCTATTAGGATGACGACGCAGCCAGCTTAGGACTAGCTCACCAAAGCACTGCTGTATCCATACCCAGGCTTCCTGGTCTCCCTGCCCAGTCGCACGCCGTAACAGCTCGACGCCATATGTTTCGGTACTTGGCTCTCCCCGGCGAAAATTGTTGAGTTCTCTCAAACAATGTGCAGCGAGCTCTGAGGCGCTCATCTCACTGTATGGTTGGTTCAATGTAAGGGAATGTTGCTTCTTGTCATGTTGTGATCCCTGGTGACACTCAACCACCAGCTCCTTACGGATCCGCATATTCGGATTCATAACCTTGCTCCTTTGCTTACATCCCTCTTTGTAAGGACACTACTTCTCATTCTGATAGAAGAAGTCCGAATCTCACTGTTTAGAGTGTACGCGAAGAAAGGTTATAGTTCATCTGTAGAACAACGTATTTTTTAGAAGCCAAAGTCGTGGTAAATTGAGATCATCTACGTAGTTTAACCTATTCGAGGCGGAACATTACGACTTAACTCGGGCGATCTCCTGCTCTTTCAAGCTCCCTTTCTTGGTTTGTAAATACCAGTTCACACCCTCGAATACCCCACGTATCACATCATACTCAGGCTCATAACCAAGTTCATGTCGAGCTTTTTCAATCGAGAATTCTTGATTACCACCTAAAAGCGTTACGCCATAGGTAGTAACAGGTGGAGGTGCAGATTTGCGACGACCCATTGCTTGCCACATTAATTCAGCGCCACGGCCAGCAGCTAACAAAGCAAAATAGGGAATTTTACGCGATACAGGCGGCACTTCCAGGAAAGCAGCAATCGTATTCAAGTATTCAGCTTGTGTCACTCGTCGATCATCGGCAATAGTATAGGCTTTACCGATTACCTCATCGCCCGAGTCACCAGCTTTGATCAGACCCTGTGCTACATCACGCACATACACAACAGGTACGATATTTTTGCCTGAACCAATCAGAAAACCTTTCCCTGACTCTACCATTGCCACGAATCTTCCAAAACTTGCAGTATCACGTGGTCCATAAATCCACGCAGGTCGAACAATTACTACGGGCGCTCCACGTTCTTTGACAAAGTCAGCAATCAACTTCTCACCAGCAATCTTGGTACGACTATAGGGATTGTCCTCTGCATGAAAAGGATGATCCTCGGTAATAATA
>JBKPBA010000354.1:0-5187 GCA_046726675.1 Chloroflexota bacterium | reverse complement strand
AGATGTGTATAAGAGACAGCACCCAGGGGAATGCCAAGCTGCTCAAGCGTGGATAGCTGGCTCGTGGAGAGCTGGAGGGTAGTGCATGACTCGCTAAGGTGCAGATTCATCGGTGTCCTCCTTATCCTCGCCGAGCCGTATGTTTGGTATGCCGGCTGACCCGGCGTGCTTCAATCCCCAGTTCACGCAGCTGACCGCTCACGGTGTCCTCGAACCCCACAAAATACAAACCGGGATGGAGGGACAATGTCCTTCCACCGCCTCCATAGGCATTAAGTTAAGCGCAGAGATGTCATGATTTGAACTCAGGTTCTATCAACCCCTTCAGGAGAGCGGCCAGCTAGTAAAAGCCTCTCCACCAGTGCTCGCCTCCCCAACGACCATGATGTCTGGCTCGAGCATAAGCTGCATCGACGACCACAGCGTGGTGCGTCAGGAGCTGCGGATGTTCCTGGGGCTGGATGCGGAACTGGAGGTGGTGGGCGAGGCCGCAGATGGGGCCGAGGCGCTGCGCCTTGCCCGACAATTGCAACCTGATGTGGTGGAGTGGGCTTTGATGTGGAGAGTTCATTTCCCGGTCACCTGGGGCTGCATTCAATGCGCTCGCGCATTGCGCGCCTTGGTGGGACTCTCCAGATCGAGAGCGCACCTGGACAGGGAACCTGCATCCGTGCCCGGCTTCCAAACCATCCATGGCTATAATGACGCCTCGGCTTCCCGCTGCAGAAATTGTTGTTTCACCGTTTTCTCTCAGCATCTGCCAATGCGAGCAGTGCGATAGAGAGCGGGCGGCGCGCCCCTCGGCAAGAGGGCTTGGCTTTATAACATATCAGGCCATTATAAAACACAGCCTGGATTTGGCTGGACGAATATGCTCTACGTCAAGTTGCAGAACATGCTGTGCAATTGCGAGAGATAAACTCTTCTGAAAAAGACTCCTATGATCGCCACGTATCAAGATCAAATTGGAACTCATCGCAGGCAACGTAAGCTTACAATGTCCACACTTTCGCATCACTGAATGATACTTCGGTTGTACCAATACCTAAACTCCGGACGAGAGCCCCAATTGTACCAGTACTGTATCCATGTTTAGAATCTGTATCCGGGACACTGGTTATATATTGTTGATCCACATACAAATCAAAACTGAACTCTTGTGCTACAACCGCAATGGTTTTTGATTGATCCGAATTGTTAGCAATCGGCTGAAATGAGCTATCATTCAACTTCAGATACTTGATAGGAGCGTTATCGCCAATATAACGAACAAGGCCATATTGCCCATCTCGACAGATATAGAAGTAGTATAAATGCATTTCGGTTACTACATCATTACGAAAGGAGACACCACCACAATCATCAAGGTTACTTGTATTAAACGTCATTTTTACCTCATAGGCGAAGTTTGTGAAATGAGGCTTACTCGTCAGGCAATTATGAAAATGCTCTGGTGTTGTAGCATCTCTTTTAATTTTCACATGCAAAGCTCCGCCTGTGAAATAGCAGATTCCGGGTGGTAGAATCCAGCCAAGATTTTTGTTTTCGCCTTTCAAGGAGTCATAGAGAGCATATAATCCTTTCGGCCCCTTAATGTAAGAAGGATAAGGATAAACGAGATTAGGATCAGGCGTAGAGGCAGGTGCAATACTTCCAGCAGGTGAGCTAATTTTTGTTACAACATAAAAACCCATCATTCCCGATAGAAAAACCAGTACAAATGCCATTGTCATAACCAACAATGTTTTATCTTTCACATTACGCTTTTTAATAGGCACTCGAGGAAGCGTGGGTTTGACCTCGTTCCTGGTAAGAGAATTGGAAACAGGAACAGTGTGTTGAAACGTTGGGGTTGTAGGAGAGATAACCTCTTCTGCACCTACCGGAGCTATAAAGATCGTGACTATGAGTGCCCCTACTGGATGATTATAGGTAGTAGGTCTGCCAAAACCTTCCAGGCGAATTACCTGACCATGATTCACACCTGGTGGTATAGGTACAATGACCTGCCGTCCCCCAGGCAGAGGAATCATTCGATTGGTTCCTGTGCGTGCCTCAAGCGCGGTAATGGTCAAGGTTTGATGCACATTGCCGCTATTCAGCACAGCTCGTTGAAATGCATGCGCAAAGGCTGAAACAGAACTATAACGTCTTTCAGGATTCTTCTCTAGCGCGCGAAGCAATACGGCATCCAGTTCCTGGGGTAAGGTAGGATTGATCAGACTCGGCGGACTCGGAGCGATGTGAACATGTTGATGCCACATGTGTTGGTACCCATTGCCCACGTAAGGAGTACGTCCTGTGAGCAATTCATAGGCCATCACTGCAAGCGCGTATTGGTCAGTTGCAGGGACAGGATGTCCTTCCCACTGTTCCGGGGCCATATAAGTCGGGGTGCCACGAATAACCTGGCTTTCACTGGTCATCATCATCACTTTGGCAACACCAAAATCGGCCAGTTGCAGATGTAACTCACTTGGATGCTCGGCGTTGCCTTGAACGAGAAAATTGGAGGGTTTCACATCCTGGTGAATAATCTGCCGGTCATGTGCATGTTGCAAAGCAAGCGCCGCCTGACTTACGATACGCTCAACAGCAGCCAATGGCAGCAGATGTTCTCCAAAGTATGTTCGCTTCCAATCTGCCAATGAGCCTGCTTGACGATATGGCATCACCATATACATCAGCGCTATTCCATTGATGCTTTGCTCACCCGAATCGTAAAGAGGTAGAATGTTCGTCTGATCAAGCTGCGCAATAGCCTGCGCCTCCCGTAAGAAGAGACGAGCAGCGTCTTTAGCAGCATCAGTCTCGGCATAGCGCAGTGCATCGGTATCAATAACTTTGATTGCCACCTGCCGGTGAAGGAGTGTATCTACTGCAAGATATACCTCACCCATGCCCCCGCTTTTGAGCAAGCGCACAAGCCGGTAGTGGCTGAGCTGTTGTCCTTCTGTTAACATAGTCTCTCCCCTTGACTCAGAAGAAACCAAACAATTCAGCGAACTCTCATTGATGAAGTGAATGATTGTTTCTATAGAAGTAGACGTAAGAGGAATGGATTACTAAAATGTGCCTTGTTCTGCCTATCCAACTCAGAGGCCAAGTGGGTCAAATGGTGTTGACGTCCTTGCATTGTCAACACCATTTGACCCACTTTCACTGCACTTTACATCTGTGCTAAACATTCGGGAAGACTCTTGTTGTGCCCTCAGACAGTGAAATGACAAACAGAACGTTCATTACGCCTGACAGGGATTCTCGGAAAGTATCTGGCGGAAATCAGCAAACACGGTATGGACGGCCCCCTTACCTCCGAGCTTGAGATGGGACAACCCCAGGATCGACCCGTACTGGGCGTTTTTCTCAAAGTCATTGCTGGTCACTCCCGGAATGTCGTTACCGAGCAGCCACTGGCAGTCATTGCCTGGCTGCGTAATACTGAAGAACGGGTAGAAGTTGGCCGGTTGACCGTCGTCGGTGATCGGGATCAAGGTACAATTCGTGCCAGTGGTTATATCACAGGGAGGACTTTCGATCGCAGGCAAGTCCGCCTCGAAGGCCATGCGTTTATAATTTGTATCGTAGCTATCGCCTGTCAGAGGGCTGGTGAAACGGACCGGGGTGGGATGCAACCGGGTGTTGCCGTCGGGCCAGACAGGCTGGTAGGATACGCCGTCAAAACCGGTGTTGGCGTCGATACAGCCTGAGACCTGAATGCGCGATGAGAACGTGGCTGGGAGACATGCCAGGTTGTCACCATCGGCTGGCTCCTGGTCACCCTGTACGCCCTCATTACCAAAGCAGACCCCATTGGGGTGGATCGCGTCACAGTAGTCGAAGTGTCCAATCTCGTCGGAGAAGGCGATGTTATATGAATGCGCCGCCCAGATGACACGGGTTTGCTCCGACGAAGTACTGTACATCGGGTGGAAGTCGTAAGGAATATTCGTGCATTCGGTCGAGGGGGCCGGCGCAAATTTGACCTGGCCGAACCCATTGTCCGCGCTGGACGTCATGGACCCGCTCTGCCCCGTGGTCAGGTCATCGATTTCGGTCTTCAAACCCTGCTCCGTGTCGTGCAAGGCGACCACCAGTTTATCCCCTGAGTTCATGAACAGATCCTTCTGCGGGTCGGGTGTGACTGTCGCGAAGGTCGACTCGACGGGATTGGCCGGTGCCTGTGAATGACCGTCCTTTGTAATGAAAGCGAAGTTGACGTACTCGAGGCCCGTCAAGGATGCGCAGTTGAAATTCAAGGCTTTGCCGTTGACGGGGTCTATTGAGAGACTGTCGACGTTGAGCGCGGCGCACCAATGGGTCGAGTCACAGCTACTGACGATAGGCCACTTAATCCAGCCAGGGGGATAGAATTGTAGTTCCATGAAAGCCGTCCCCGGGTGTTTGGTCTGATTGGCAGTGATATTACTATCACTATCGGGCGTGCATGTGCTGACCTGCTCGGGGTATGACTGGGTATCGCACATCGCCATGCCGAACCAGAACGCGATATGCAACTGGAAATTGAACGCTTTGCTTGCCGTTGCTGTTTTTCCTGGCGGGTCTTTGGGCAGCGTGAGCTCATAGCGCATCCGATTGCCCGATCCAGGCTGGTTGGAATAGAAGAGCGTTGATGGCTCATCATGCCCGACGTAGTGTCCAAAGACCTCGTCTGATTCCGCAACATCTACGCAAAGGGATTCGCTACGAGAACAATCGATAATTGGATGGTGCTTGGAAGTGGTTGCAGCCTGTGCACCAGGTGCTACATGCGAGGACGCGGTCATCAGCATGACTGCGATCACAGTGATCAAAGTCCACCAAACGCGAAGTGACCTGAGAACCTTCATTGTGTACCTCCTGGAACGAGCTAAACTACAATTACAGTCCTGATCACCGAAGCCAGCAAGGAAGGCATGGAACCACTATGAAAAAAGATCTCTAGAATGACGCCCCCACGTTGACTTCAGAGATCGCTATACAAGACACCGGAAACCAGGTCGCCATTAAGATGAAGGGTACTTCAAATGCTCCCAGGGGAGTAAAGCGGCACTACTTTTTGACAAAAACCCGAAGCACCAGTTTCTAACACTATCTATTGTAACCATGATAGTGCTTATTTGCAAGTACGCATGATCTCCAAAAGATTACAATACTCAAAGAGTAATACGTGACAAATATGTGGGA
>JBKPBA010000353.1:0-7101 GCA_046726675.1 Chloroflexota bacterium | reverse complement strand
CTCCTACTCAAGGGCCATTACATCGTCATACACATACTTATGATTTAATGCGCCAGTGTATTCACTGTGGCTTTTGCCTTCCAACCTGTCCGACCTATGCAGTGCTTGGTGTAGAAATGGATTCTCCACGCGGGCGTATTTACCAGATGGAGGCAGTTGCCGAAGGCCGAATGGAGATTTCTCCGGATTTCGTAGATCATATGTATTGCTGTTTGGGGTGCCGCGCTTGCGAAACAGCGTGTCCCTCGGGTGTACAATTCGGTAAGCTGATCGAGGCCGCACGCGAACAAATCCAGCTTGAAGTAGCACATGTACCCGTTCTTAGTGAAACAAAGCGGGAGATCGCTGAACCTCCTGGCAATGAAGTTTTTCAGATACATGCATATTCGGATAAACGACCTGTACTCGAATCGCTTACCGATAGAGTTCTTCGTAGCTTCTTCTTTGATCTAATACTGCCCTCACGTAGGCTCACTTCACTTGTCTTTGCAGCATTAAAGGTATATCAAAGAAGCGGACTACAATCCCTGGTACGTCGTATAGGATTGCTTGATGCTGTAAATGCTCTGCCCACGCCACTGCAGGGACAGTTGAAAACGCCAGAAGAGTTAATGCCCTCTGCAAGTGGCGATCTATTACCTCAGTTATTGCCAGAGGTTACGCCTGCGTTAACGAAAAAACGTTATCGTGTAGGATTGATTAGCGGATGCATTATGGATCAGATTTACCGCGATATTAACGAGGCAACTATTCGTGTATTGACGGCAAACGGTTGTGAAGTAATAACGCCTCCCAGGCAACAATGTTGCGGAGCTTTGCATGTTCACGCAGGTGAAGCAAAACGTGGAAGACAACTCGCCCGTCATAATATTGATGTATTTGAGCCATATAATTGTGACGCAATTATCATTAACTCGGCAGGCTGTGGCTCCAACCTCAAAGAATATGGCCATCTCTTACGTGATGATCCTGCATATGCTTCGCGAGCAATCGCATTCAGCTCAAAAGTGAAAGATATCAGTGAGTTTCTGATGAGCATTGAGTGGAATCGCGAATTGGGTCCGTTGAATCGTACAGTAACCTACCATGATGCCTGCCATCTGTTCCATGGTCAAAAGGTCAAACAACAACCTCGCGAATTATTGAATGCTATTCCAGGATTGACTATGATCAACCTGCAAGAATCTGACTGGTGTTGTGGAAGTGCAGGTATTTACAATATTACGAACCAGGCGATGGCATCACAACTTTTAGAGCGCAAGATGAACAATATCATTGCAACAGGTACACATATGGTTGCTACAGGTAACCCTGGCTGTATGATGCAAATCGCGTTGGGAGCGCGACAAAAAGGCTATGAGTTAGAAGTAGTGCATCCTATTCAGTTGCTCGACGAATCTTATCAAGCAAAGGGTATTTACGAAGTCGTAAATCATGACCTGACAACAACCAGGAAACGCGGAGGCACTCTTGCGATTGGTATAGGCATCGCGATATTAATCGGTTACTTCTTAGCACGTCGACGCCAAGCAAGGCATTAAGAAGTTTATGAGACCACCAATAACCAGATTCCTAAACCAATCAGCAGAAATGCGCTCAGGAATTCAGTCCAATCCTTAAAGGTTCTCAAGCGAGTACGTAGTGTTCTACCAAGAGTGATACCTATCAATGTCATCAAGAATCCTTGAATGCCAATCAAAATACATAAAATGAACGGATTAACAAAAACTCCACTTAAATGACTAACAGTAATTGTTCCTAAAGAAAAACCGATCGCCAGCTCGTCAAGACTGATACTTAATGCAAGAAGAAGTTGGCGCCTCCATTGAAACTGTTCTTTGGCAGGCGAATTATGTTGAGAAGTATTGAGCCCTGACCTTTTCTTTTTGTGAATATACTCCTGACTCTCTTCTAGAAGTTCCCATAGGCCAACACTGATTAAGATCAACGGTCCAACAACATGCATAATATTACTAATAACCAATGAAGTAGCATAACCGATTGCAAGACCAAGTAAGGGCATAAGTGTTTCCGCCAGGGAGAACAGAACAGCAGAAATCAACCACGTAGGAAATTGTAGGCCTTTTCTTTCTCGTACAGCAATTTCATCCCGCTGACTCTTAATGCCAAGGCTGATTGAGACTCCGAGAGTATCTAGCCCTAATGGCAAGATAAAAAAGAGCAGGGGTAAAAAAGACATAGTTTATTCCTTGAGATCAAGCTAGACTATCTCAACCTTAGAAATAGACAAGATCTTCGAGCCACTCAGTCCCACCAGGGCCCAATATACTTGCAAGCATATCTGTTACATCATCACTCAGCAACACACTATAATCGTTGCGATAAAGATCAAGGAAACGGGGCAATATTTCTGGACTATACTTTACTTGCAAGTCAGCAGCGAATCGCTCGAGTAAAAGATTGAAGATCAGATAGTCTTCTGCTGAAGTATCCTCATACCAGTCGAAACCACGTATGGTGACAGGTGTTTTACCATCCAATTCTGGCTCGAAAATTTCCGCATATTGCTCATGAAGATCTTTCAGGACAATACCTGATTGCCCGTGTATCTCTTGCATAAGCCAGAGCGCCGCAAATTGCATCTGCCACTCATCAGCCCAAAGAGGGCTTTCTTCGGGCCATGGCCGTGGATCATTCTCCAGAAAGGCTTGTGTTAGAACAGTATAGACTAGATAAACCAGCTTTTCCTGTGTTGGTATGCCTATGATTGGATCAAGTTGTGAGGGTATGACAAGAGAAGGAGGCTGTGTAACACTGGTCCAATATGGTAATGCATTGCCTGGTTCTTCTGGATCATCATGAGGAGCAGCATACCAATCTGCTGGTGCAACCAGGATAAGGTTCATTTTTGGCATAGGTCGCCCCAGCATTTGCGTCAGTCGTTGACTTGCTTCATCGATAGATTGAATTATCAAATGAACCAGAGAATCTTGACCCTCCGGAAAATAGACAGTAAAAGGCTCTGCTAATGTCTCATATTTTTCATATGGAAACGGCATAAATGACCTCAAGTCATCGTACTGGAAGTTAAATTATTAGCCCGGCGCCTCTAACTCCACAGGGGGCTCCTGGCCTTCGAGGACATATTGACTTAACTCTTGCGAAGTTTGTTGCCTGCGGTAGCGATGATAAAAATCACGATACAACATCTGCAAACGCTGAGGACTTATATTTTTTCCACTTTCATAATATTCCTGCACAACCTGCCCCATGGCCCAGGTACCAGCGCCTGCAATGGCTCCAGAAATGAAATCGCCACCAAAGGGAACCAACTTCGCTGCTTGTTCTGCCAGATAGCGGAGTCCTAACCCGCCAGCCATAACCGCAACTAGTTCACGAAGATACCGGGTAGTATTCGCTGAGTCAACCGGTTCTCCATACAATGCAGCCAGACGTAATACGAGTCGAATCTGGTTTCCAAGCAAAATTGGAATATCTACTAAAGGAAATGGCTCCAATCCTGCTGCCAGGCTAATCAGTGTCGCGTTACGGATAATACGCTGGGCGGCGTTACGCCGATATGCCGGCAACTCTCGTCCAATCACTAAAGCTGCCTCGGGACTTACATCAATCATAGCAGGTATGAGTTCCTCAGCAACATTCAGACCTGTACGACCGGAGACAGGAATAACCCCTGCTACAGAAAGGGTCACCGCTACTTCGTTCGCTAACTTATCACCCGATTCTTCCCCAGGTAAGGCATCAACTTTGTTTACCACCACTATCGTAGGCTTGTTCAATTTTTTGATAGTTTCGTACAGCTCGCGGTCCTGAGTTTGTAAACCCTTTGTGCCATCGATGAGAAACACAATTACACTCGCCAGATCCATGCCACTTTCCATAAGTTCTGGCAAATGTCCAGGAGTATCAATTAAGGTGAAAGGGCCAAAATCGGTTCGCACCAGGGTACGGGTTGTACCAGCATCAGGTGAAACTGGAGAGAGCTGCTGACCTTTCAAGTAATTAAAGAGGGTACTCTTACCAGTATTGGGCAGACCTACGATTACTACTGTGTTCTTAAGCCCCTCCAGAACCTCACCCTGTGCCTCATTCCAATTCAGAGCTTTCATGAAACTGCGTATTAAACCAATATTTGAAGGTAAACTTAAAAGTGTACTGATACCAAGATCTCGTAAATTTTTCGGCCGATTACTTTTACGAGTTACACTCTCAAGGATTCGCTGAACCAGACTCTCTTTTGTTGGTTCCCCTAATAATTTATTCTGCTTATTATTAGCCACATTCTTATTCCTCCCAGATCTAACAGGTTGGGACCAGTGATATTGATTACGTCTATTATAACTGCCACTAGTATCCAAGAGCAACAGTATCAGAAATTGATAGCAAATACACTATCACATCCATTCAGACGGAAAGCCGCCTGGGTCTGACTGCGGAGACCCCTATCCCTAGACCATCAAAGGCTGTCGGGAATACTTTTCTGGCAATGTTCAAACTGCCGTTGACATCGGCATGGATGAGACGCCCATCTTTTGCCCGATACATTCCCCGGCTGATCCGCCTCCCGCTAAAGGTGAGTGGCTCGGTAGGCTCCGGGTCATAGGCAGGGATCTCGTCACGATCAAAGAAGCTGGCGCGAGATGTGTAAGCTTCCTCTGTGATCTTGACCTCGATACCACAGAGTGCTGCTTTGTATCGCAGCATTTGGATGAATCGAGCATGAGGAATGTGGACAAAGGATTGATTATTCCGTTTGCCCATTTCCACTTCCTGTTTCCAGAGCGGATTTAACCCGATAATGAGGGTGCTGCACAAGCTGGTCGATGATGCGGTGGGAAGCGACATGCAGGTAGTGCTTGATGCGCTGGTTCCGTTTGTCAGTGAGCTGCTCTAGCTTGCGGGAGGTGAAGCGATGGGTTTTGGCAAGCTTAGCTTGCAAAGCCGCACGCCGTTTGTTATACTCCTGGTTCCACGCTATGAGCGGACGCCCGTAAACCAGCAGTGGCACAAAGCCGCATTGGTTTGATGTTAACGCCGCCAAATTGGTGACCCCCAGGTCGAGACTGGCGAAAAGAGCTGAATCAAGATCAGCTTTGGCTTCGGCCTTGCTGTATACTACTTCAATGATATAGTGGGTAGTTCGAGGCACAATGCGGACTTGATCGATCGTGGCTCTGCTTTGTTTCGTCGGCACCAGATCCCCAAGCCCGGAGAGCGAGATCATGCCCTTTTTTAAGGCACGTTTGGAAATGGCCTCTTTCTCGTAGACCAGCAAATTGCGCCCCTGTTCTTTGTGCTTGTACTTCGGTAATTTCGGGCGTCCCAGAAATTTCTCTGGGTGCTCGCGCCACTCATCCATCGCTTCAAAAAAACCCTTCCATGCCGTATGCAGTTGGATGAGCACCTGATTGCTAACCTTGCGTGGAAGACCACGGTACGATTCATGGGATTTGATGTGGTGGAAGACTTTTACGTTGTTCAGATAGGTGTCCTGGAAGATGAAAGATTGGCACACGAGGTAGTTGGCAGCATTCCACAAGTTCTTTGAGGCAAAAGAGGCTCGATCAATCCTCTCATAGCGAGGATCGCCGCGTTCAATGATGTGTTGCTCAACCAATTGCATCGTCACCCTCCTGTTTTAAAATATCGACCACGCGCTCCGTTTTGCGTCTTGCCTGATGTTGCGCGTAGAGTCAGGCACAAAAACTGTAGACACTACTTGTTGTTGATACTCACTGGATTCTTATCTGTTATTTTATTTGCTCTAGACATTCCAGAACACGATCAATTTCGTTGATTGTGTTATAGTGCGCCATGCCAAGTCGTAGTGCCCCTCCTTTTGATTCGAGTTCTAAACGTTCCATGATACCAAGTGCGTAGTAATTTCCATCCCAGGAAAAAATACCTTGAGAAGCCAGGTGTTCAGCCAGTTCACGAGGCGAGTGTCCTTCAATATTGCAAGTAATAGTAGGTACTCTCCAGGTAAATTGCTTTGTATCAGTAATGCCATAGACCTGAAGACCTTTTATCTCACGCAAACCTGCCAGCAATTGTGCTGACAGTCCTCGTTCATAATCCATTATAGCTTGCATGGCGATTTTAAGTTCAAGTTGTCTACCATAGTACGAACCAGTTTCCGATTTCACACTGAACTTCTCGCTGTAGCGATTACTGTGTTCTCGACCAATCATCGCCAGGTACTCAATCACACCTACCAATCCGGCTAAACCTTCATGATTCTGAGTTCCCGTTTCCCAGCGATTAGGAACCCTATCGCTAGCAGGTCGAACTTTGTAAGCCGGAAATTTCTCCAAATGTTCAGCTTTTCCATAAAGAATGCCTAAATGGGGTCCAAAGAACTTATAAGAAGAGCAGACTAGAAAATCAGCATCCAGTTTCTGTACATCGATTGGGCCATGAGGAGCAAACTGTACAGCATCGATCCAGGCTAAAGCCCCTACTTCATGCGCCCAACGAATGATGGTAGCAATATCATTAATCGTGCCCACCGCGTTAGAGGCATATCCTACTGCTACAACTCTGGTACGGTTGGTAATCTTTGAGCGCATATCTTCCATATCAAGCGTCACATTTTCAGGATGTACATCGACTGTGCGGATGATCACTCCGCGCTCTTGCAAAGCAATCCAGGGTGCAACGTTCGCGTCATGATCCAGAATTGTCACGACGATCTCGTCACCAGGCTGAAGTGTTTTACCAATCGCGCGACTAAAAGCGAATGTCAGAGTGGTCATATTTGGGCCGAACACGATCTCATTTGGGCTTGCAGCATGTAAAAAGTCGGCCATAGAAATGCGTGCATCAGCAATAATTTGATCAGTACGATTACTAGTTAGAAAGGCTCCATGTGTATTGGCATTGGCCTCACGGAAATAAGTTACCATCGCATCTATAACCTGTTGTGCCACCTGCGTACCACCAGGATTGTCGAAATAGATAGCTTGCTTACCATTCACTTTAAGCTCGAGAGACGGGAAATAACGGCGATAGTAGCTCAAATCGGGTGATCGGGGCATTGAGTGGGTCTCCTTTGAAAAATTGCCTATGAGAGAAGAAACGATGCGTATGATAAATATTGATCGAAAAACACACCGCCCC
>JBKPBA010000352.1:0-4683 GCA_046726675.1 Chloroflexota bacterium | reverse complement strand
CCCGTAAACATTTCCACATCCCCATTGTCCATTCGTACCGGAAAATTAACGATCAACTCACGTTTGGGTTTGCGTAAAATAGCTCGCAATGCTTGCGAAAGCCCCAGGCGATCAGCCGCTTCATCAAACTGTGCGACCGCCATATCATAGGGATTAACGATATCAATAGCCATAGAAAAAATACCTCCTGTCTCATGACCTGTTC
Organism: Chloroflexota bacterium; assembly: GCA_046726675.1. Taxonomy (GTDB): domain Bacteria; phylum Chloroflexota; class Ktedonobacteria; order Ktedonobacterales; family Ktedonobacteraceae; genus DATMNR01. The sequence goes on along the minus strand of JBKPBA010000352.1, from coordinate 4,478 downwards.
CCAAAGCCATAAATGCTGCTATGCATACTGAAGCATCAACGCTTCACTTCGTACACACTCATCCAAGACAAAACGTTCTACAGTGACGCAACGTACAAAGTTTAAATAACAAAACGGTAGACATAGACGAAAGCCCGCCAGGAGAAGTCAGGCGGGCCTGCAATTGTTTTGTTAATTTCAGTATAACACCTTACAAGGGAGGCTTTCAAGGCAGAGATAATTTAATGTTGTATCAAGTACACATCCGACCAATCGCCGAAGTACAGGCCGGTATTGTTCAGACTGACTCCATGTACCCAGGATGGAATAACTGCTGACATAGCCTGGTGATCAAGAGGTAACCAGCCAACACTGGATATGGCAATCTGCTCAGCCTGGTTATAGAGCTGAATGCGCGCATCTCCCGTCGTTTGCTCGGCCTGTGTAACTATCTGATCGAACTGTGGATTGTTCCAATCACCGCTGTTATTTGAGGCCGTTGAAAAAAGATTCAAAGTCAGCCAGTCATATGGGTCTGGGAAATCTGCAGTCCACTGGGTATAACCGAATTGCACCTGGTGATTGGCAGTCTCGGTATTATAGGCATTCAGTTCTACTGGCAACAACTTTACTTGAATCCCTAACGCAGATTGCCACATCTGTTGTAGAGCAGACGCCTCAGACTGCGATACTTGTGAGTTAGGATAGGAGAATGTGATCGGTGGAACCTTACTTACATCTGGATAAGCAGATTGCAAAGCAGCCAGCGCTTTACTCTTATTGTATGCCAGCCCCTGGTAATTTGGTTGATAGCCTGGCATACCAGGTGGAATAATCGTCGGAGCAGGAATTGCTGAACCCTTAAAGATCGCCGTCGCCAAAGTTTCTTTGTCCGTAGCATAAGCAAAGGCTTGACGGACCGCCACATTGTTAAAAGGCGCCATCTTATTGCTAAAGAAAAGCAGGTCAGTTTGCAGCAATGATTCGCTGGTATAGCCAGGCATACCTTTCGCGCTAGACAAGTCCTGCGGCACAATATTCCACACAAAATTGTACTGTCCAGCCTGGTAGGCCTTAAATGCCGTTGATTGATCATTGACGAAAAGCATATCAACTTCTGTCAATTTCGTCTTAGCAGCATACCAATGGGGATTAGGAACTAACACCATCTTTGTATTATGGTCCCACTCCTTTACCATGAACGGGCCAGTACCTATACCATTGCCCGCTGCGTGGTTCACCCAGTCTGTCTGTCCATACCGATTAATAATTGTTTGATTCAGCGGGTAAGCAATTGAGTTTGCCATTATTTGCAAGAAATAAGCTGCTGGTTGCTTTAACGTGATCTGCAAGGTATTATTATCGATTGCTTTCACCCCTGCCAAAGTTCTAGTTTTGCCGTTACTCACATCATCTGAACCAACGATGGGACCTAAAAAGAACAATGCTATTGGTGATTTTACCTCTGGAAGCAGCGCCCTTGTCAATGTGTACACGTAAGTCTGCGCCGTTATAGGAGTTCCATCCGAAAATGTAATGCCCTGCTTCAGTGTAAAGGTGTAAACCTTATTGTCAGGTGAAATAACCCACGTGGCCTGGTCAGGCACAACATTTAAATCCTTATCAAATTTCACCAGGCCAGTATAGATCATACCTACAGCAAGAGCCGAGTTGGAATCTGGCCCTAGTGCCGGATCCAGTACACCAATATCCCGTGTACCGACATTAGGAAAGGTTAATACCTGGCTAGATGCCGGTATAGACGTTCCATTTGTTGTTGGAGTATTCGTACTAGCTCCGCCACAAGCTACCAGGGTAATTAGCAATGTGCTCAGTAGCAATAAGGTAATAGGAAACCTTTCCTTGTTTCTTGAGTGAAGTTGATTTCGCATTAATTGCCTCACTTTCTGAAGAAAGCAATAGAGAGGTAGCTGCAAGAAAGGTTTAGCTGACAGGTATTGTAGTATACCATCTACAACAATTCAAGCAGCAATATGTACTCCTATGTTTAATGAGCTTGATTGCTTCATCTTATCACAGTTGGCCTGATAATGATTACAGATTGACTCTCACTAAACATGGACAAACAGATAGAAGAGTGTCTATAATAATGTGAGAAAGCATTCTGTTCAACGGCGAGCAGGAGGAGAAAATATGCATATTCGTGTGATTGGCGTCCCAATGGATTTAGGCGCGGATCGGCGAGGCGTTGATATTGGAGCCAGCGCAATCCGCTATGCGGGTCTAAATGACCAGCTACGTTACCTCAATTACGAGGTGTATGATGTAGGGAACATCGTTGTACCCCAACCCGAAAGCCAACCTATCGACAATTCCCGCTTGAAATACCTCGAACCGATCGTAAAGGTAGCCGAAGAGCTGGCTGATACTGTTACCGAAGCACTCAAAGCAAACGAGTTTCCCCTCATCCTCGGAGGTGACCACAGTATCGCTCTTGGATCCATCACTGGTGTTACCCGCGTACATAAAGATATAAGTCTGCTATGGATCGATGCCCACGCCGATTTCAATACCGAGGAGACAACTCCTTCTGGGAATATCCACGGCATGATCCTGGCAGCGCTTGCAGGCCTGGGCAACAGTCGTCTGACAGACATTGGCGGACGGGCGCCTAAAGTTGACACACAAAGGATTGTCATTGTGGGCGCGCGGGATCTTGATCCCGGTGAGCGCGAACTTTTACGCACACATCACGTCCACGTCTTTACTATGTCCGATATCGATCAACGTGGTATCTCCGATGTTATGCGCGAGGCGCTTGCCATTGCAGGAAAAGCTCGTGATGGCATTCACCTGAGTCTCGATATGGATGCGCTCGACCCAGAACATGCGCCCGGCGTAGGCACTCCAGTACGAGGTGGTTTGACTTATCGAGAAGCTCACCTGGCCATGGAACTCATCGCTGATTCTGGTCACCTGATTGGGATAGATGTTGTTGAAGTGAACCCAATTCTCGATCGAGAAAACGCGACCGCTCTGCTTGCGGTTGAACTTGTTATGTCTGCCCTTGGAAAGAAAATTATCTAGGTGAGGAAAAATGAACGCGAAAGAAATTTTCATGAACGGCGAATTCATACCCGCCGAGCAAGGTGTAATTCCTATACGCACACACGGTTTCTCCTATGGAACCGGATGCTTTGAAGGTATCCGAGGCTATTGGAACGAGGAAGATCAACAGGTCTACATGTTCCGCATTCGAGAACACTACGAAAGATTGCTGCGCTCTTGCAAGGCACTTCAAATCTCACTACCCTATACGGCTGAGCAACTAGTTGATATAAGCCTCGAATTGATCAGGCGGAACGACCAGAGGCAAGATGTCTACCTGCGGCCAATGGCCTATAAAGCCGATCAAATCGTCGGCGTGCGCCTCCATAATCTCGAAGATCATCTCGTCATCACATCGGAACCCTTTGGCAACTATATAGACATCACAGGGCTACATTGTTGCGTTTCATCGTGGCGGCGCGTCGATGATAATGCAATCCCAGCACGAGCAAAGATCACTGGAGCCTATGTCAACTCGGCTTTCGCTAAAAGCGAAGCCATGCAGAATGGCTTCGACGAGGCTATTATGCTCACACACGAAGGTCATGTTTCCGAAGGTAGCGCCGAAAACATTTTCCTGTTGATGAATGGCGAATTTGTCACCCCGGCGCCTACCGAGAATATCCTTCTCGGCATCACCCGCGACACTGTCATGGAACTTGCCCGCCGCGAGTTTGGCAGAATCACCCGCGAACGTCAAATCGATCGAACCGAACTTTACGTCGCAGATGAAATTTTACTGTGTGGCACAGGTGCACAAATCGCGCCCGTTATCAAAGTGGATCATCGTCCTATAGGCGACGGCACAATTGGCCCAATTAGCAAAGCATTGCAACAACTTTACTTCGATGTAGTGCGAGGGCATATTCCCGATTACCGGTCACAGTGGTGTACGCCTGTCTACGCAACCATATCTCAAGCAGCTCAACCCACAGGCACAGGCTCAGAGGTATCAGATTAGAGCTTGTTGCTTGCTGCACCTTGTATTCTCTTCAATGACTTTCCTAGACCATTGATGGCATTGAATCAATGTACTGTAGATGTAGTTGTTTTACCTATCATTGTGAACAAACAAAAAGAGCGGCTTCTGGATACCAGGGGAATGTTTCTCATCTTTGGTCGGACGCTGAACACTCCAAAGGTAATACAGTCGCTCTCCCTGTTCACGTCAGCAGTGGATGCTGTGCGTGCAATGGGCTTTACCTTTACATAGTTACGCTGCTTGGGTCAAGCCTTATTAGTAATAATACCACATGTTGGCTAAAATAACGAGAGGCAATTCCCCATTTTCCAGGGCTTTTTGGTGTACCCGAAAAGCTCGAAAAGTGAGCCATTTCTTGCTATCCTAGGAAAAACCCAAAACGCTCCTAGAGAAAGTGAGAAATGGCATACATGTACCGCGCGCATATGTGAGAGTGGAGACACTGGAG
>JBKPBA010000351.1:0-6564 GCA_046726675.1 Chloroflexota bacterium | reverse complement strand
GTTCCCTACGATGCAGTCGTTTTGGCAGATGTAACCGCAGTTGAACTGGGCCTTACACGTATGCAGGTACTCCAGTCATATGTGCGTGATCTTGGACGCGGTCTTGTTGTTAGCGGTGGTGAGAATAGTTACGGCGTTGGCGGCTATGCCAACACCCCCCTTGAAGAAACGTTACCCGTGAGAATGGAGATTCCACAACACAAAGATACCCCTACTATCGCCGTTGTTTTGATCATCGAGAGTTTAGAAAACAACTCAGGAGTAAATATTTCTAAGGAAGCAGGTAAGGGAGTTGTTAGCCTGTTAACGCCACGCGATTACATCGGTGTTTCGGCTGCATTCGGTAACCTGGTCATTCCCCTGGAACATGTTACAGACAAAGCCGCAATCGACCAGACTATTGATAAAATGAATCCGAACGATCCCCTAAGTTATCTACCGGATCTGCAGGCTGCGGAAACGGCATTACTGCATACAAATGCGAAGGTCAAGCATGTGATTCTTTTAGGCGATGGTGATGCTACAGATAGCTATGCAAAACAGGTGCTCAAAATGGCGAGCGAGCACATCTCTGTATCTGTAGTGGGTACCAATATAGGATCGTACGACGATTTGACGATGATGCAACAGATTGCTGCATGGGGTAAGGGACGCTACTACCAAGCCGATAACCCCAACGCCATCCCGCGGATTTTGCTCAATGAGACGCAACAGGCCGCCAGAAGAGCATTCATCGAAGAACCTTTTGTTCCAGCTATTATCACACCTCATACGATTTTAACCGGTTTGGGTTCACTTCCACAACTAACAGGCTACGTCGCAACCACACCCAAACCAGCCGCTCAAATAGTGCTCGCCAGTCACCTGGATGATCCCGTCCTTGCCGTCTGGCAGTATGGTCTTGGTCGCGTTGTTGCCTGGACAAGCGATGCCCTTGGACTCTGGACTGCAAACTGGCTACAATGGAGTGACGCAGCTCGTTGGTGGGCCAACCTTGTTACCTGGACAATATCCACATCCAATAACCAGCTCATAGTAAATAGTGAAACAGCAGGTGGAAACGGACACGTCATTGTCGATAGTCCTCCCGAAACTTCAGCCACATCTGGACCGGTAAATCAGCAGCAAGTGCAAGTCAGGATTATCGCTCCTGATCTATCCCAACAAACCGTTATGTTACAACCCATTGCGCCTGAGCGTTGGGAAGGCACTTTCCCCACCACACAGGTGGGTGCATACTTATTGCGAGTAACATGGCAGGCTCGAAGCAGTGCTAATACCAGCTCACCTAGACAGGAGACTACAACCACAGGGCTGGTAGTACCCTATTCGCCTGAATTTTCTAGTTCGGGCACTGATATGCGCTTTCTCAATCAACTGGCTCGTGCGGGTGATGGAAACGTTCTTAACCCAAACGATACCGCCTCAGCATTCTCCACAAACCTGCCCCCGGTATATACATCGCTCCCCATCGTATTCTGGCTCTTTGCTATAGCAGCGCTTCTACTGCCTATTGATATCGCCTTACGCCGTCTCTCAAGTCTGGAATTCCTCGTCGTTGGCTATCATTGGCTGCTCTCCCACCTCAGATTGCGCAAAGCAACACTAACGAAGAATGATACAGACAATCTCGTCCTTGATACCATACGTTCACACCGCGAGGAGCGTAGAAACCGTGCTTCAAGCCGCAAGCCAAAAGTTGCCATTACTGCGGCAAAGCCAAAAATCAGTCCGTCTCAATTTATCAAATCCGCAACTCTAAATTCAAAGAAGCAGCAGGAAGTCTCGATGACAGAAAAACTATTGGAAGCAAAACGTAAGCGATCGACCACAAAGACAAATGAAGAGTAATATTAGAATGATTTTCCAAAGGTCACCGAATTTAGAAAATTTCAAGCAAATCCTTGAGGTTCTCAATGATAATATCAGGCTTTATATCGTCCTGTAGCTGGTGAAGTTTCTGTCCATCACGATTGCGTACATACGCCAGCAAGTAGTCTTCTGTGAAGCCAGCTTTGCCCTCATCCTCAGATGCTTCTAGAAGCTCAGCATCAGACACCGCTCCTCTATATTGCGCAATACTGCTATGCGTTTGATGTTCCCGAGATGCTATATATGACGACATCCATGCCACTTTTGCTTCCTCGCGCAATGAAGCTTTCGGTTTCCAGATAGCTAACATGTTCAGCATTCTTGCTCCTACAATGTCGGCTTTCAGTGAATCTCCTACCATAGCAGCTTCTTCTGGTGGAACGCTCAACCTATTCAAGGCATACATAAAAATATCGGGATTCGGTTTGCGAATCCCTAAATCTGCGGAAATAGCCATATAATCATACTCGAAGTAATCGAGCAAACCCATAGTCTGGAGATCTTCTTGGAAAGGTCGTCCACCATAGTGACGGTTCGTTACTACACCTAGAATATAACCACGCTGTTTCAATACTGTTAGTGTAGAAAGCGTGTCATCAAAGAGCAAACGCGATTTGGGAATGCGAATGCGTAACGCTTCATATATGTCTTCTCCAAGCGTACAGTTCGCTTTCGATATACCTAATTGCCGTAGAGCTTCCATTGTCGCAAGTACAAAATCCGGTTCGTATCCAGGATTCTGTCTCTCCTCAAAACGTATCCGCTTTTCGACAGCTTTCCGAAGAAGGATGCCCAGCGTATGTGATTCCATTGAGGAAAGCTCTTTATCACTTGTGAAGCTAAGAAGAGCTTTCACTGCATTTAGATTAGAAGTTTGCTCTATACTCAGCCAGGCAGCTTTATCTATGCTGGTCCAGAGTGTACTACCTAGATCAAAGAGCATACAGCGGATTTGATGTCTCTTTATCATTATTCATTCCCTAAAGTTTGAGTTCTCTTTCCTTGCTATTTTACCCCACTTTTATCGCTTTCTGAACAGTTACGTTCATCCGTTCATCCTCGTCTATTGGCAATAACTTTCATTGGTAGTATACTTGTTCTATGAAACAAACGATGCTCTTGAAGCTTGCGTCAACGTTTGCAGAAGCGCGGCACCAAGAGCGCGAAACGCCACCTGAAGCGGCTTTCTGGCAAAGAAGCCAGGTTTAACGCGTTCACTGATAAGCCCCTGAATTTATTCATGGGGTATTTGACATCTCAAAGGTACAGTTGTTATGCTAAAGCGTTTTTCTGGAGGCCCTACCTACTTCCGGCACATGAGCTTACGACTCATGCTCGGTTTGTTCTTCAGCAGTGGCATCGGGCTGCTCGCGTACCGCCGTCAATCGCTCGATACAAGTGGAGTACTGGGCGCCATTGCCAGCGGGACGAGCATAGTGGGTATGGGCGGCTGGTCATGGGGACTCTCGCTGATCTATTTTTTTGTTTCGTCCAGCCTGCTTTCCTCCTTTCGAGCGCAAGAGAAAGCCAGCACAGCCGTCGATAAATTCAGCAAAGGATCGCGGCGCGATCTCGCACAGGTGGCAGCCAACGGCGGGCTTGCCACGCTCTTCGCGCTTCTCTCGGGCTTCTTGCGATCACCCAGCACACGTCGCAGAGCAAAGGCGGGCTTCACGGGTGCGCTTGCCACTGCCACTGCCGACACCTGGGCCACCGAACTGGGTGTGCTTAGCGCGGCATCGCCGCACTTGATCACAAGCGGCAAGTCGGTTGCTCCTGGCACTTCGGGCGGGGTCACGCTGTTGGGGATGGCAGCGTCGGCTCTAGGAGCATGCTCCCTGGGGTTCTTCTTCTGGGCATGCCAGGGGTTTCGCAAGTCGCTCGCGCTCACACTCCTCCTCGCGCTTCTCAGCGGCATGGTAGGCAGTTGCTTTGATAGTGCTCTAGGAGCCACGCTCCAGGCTATGTACACTTGCCCCGCTTGTAAGACGGAGACCGAACGTCGCATCCATCACTGCGGTGCGCGTACAGAGTTCCTGCGCGGCCTCGCATGGATGAACAACGACGTGGTGAATTTCCTGGCTACAGCGAGCGGCAGCGCGGTAGCCATTGCCCTGAGTTCATTCTTGCTTCCCGAAGAGGGCTGAATGCTACCTTACCCGTTCTGCACAACATATTTTTATCAGAACTTCTGTATAAAAACAGGGGAGGCAGGATCACTTGACATTGCTCAGCATTGGATTTATGATCGAATCATCAATGGCACGATCCAAATGTTAAAGACGCTAGTACCCATCTCGACTTGTTCCCTGCTTATGCCGTTACACATTCGCAACACGTTTAAGGAGGATACATGACATCAGTTGCCGCGACTATTGCTCAAACACTAAAGGCGTACGATACGAAGTACTTCTTCCAGGTGACCGGCGGTGATCAGGCACTATGGATTGCCCTGGAAGAAGCGGGAATTCAGATGATCCCCTGTCGAAGTGAAAAGGGTGCGACCTATATGGCAGATGGGTATGCCCGCATCAGTGGCAAACCAGGGGTTGTATATGGACAATACGGGCCGGGCGTTTCAAACGTTGCGGCAGGTCTCGCCGACCCCTATTGGTCAATGAGCCCGGTCATTTCGTTCACCACCTCTATGCGCACGCAATCGAGAGACCGATATGAGTACCAGGAGTTAGATCAGTTGCCGCTGCATACCTCTTCGACGCGATGGAACAAGATTGTGGCTCGCCCGGAACGTGCAGCGGAAATGCTTCGCGGGGCTATTCGCGCTGCAACGGGAGCAATTCCTGGACCCGTGCATCTTGAGATACCATCGGATATGCTCCGCGCCGAAACATCTGCTGTCCCCATCTATAAGGAGCCTCCTTTTGGGCATGTCCCGTCGCTACGCACCGCGCCACCTCCAGAGGCGGTGACGGCATTGATGGACGCCCTGCTCTCCGCACAGCGACCGGTTCTCATTGCTGGCAACGGGGTGCTGCTATCAGAGGCATGGGATGAAGTGCAGGATCTGGCGGAGGCACTTAGCCTCCCGGTAGCAACCTCGATGGGTGGGAAAGGGTCCATTCGCGAAGACCACGAGCTGGCACTTGGCGTGATCGGCCGCTACTCGCGCAAGGCTGCCAACGACATCGTGCGAGAGTGCGACCTTGCCCTGGTCATTGGATGCCGGCTGGGAGGGCTCGTCAGTGATTCGTGGAAGGTGCCTCCTCCTTCGACGCGCATGCTCCATGTCGATGTCGATACAAACGTGCTGGGTGCCACCTATCGTGAGGAGATCAGCGTACAAGGAGATGCGAAGCTGACGCTGCAGGCTCTTGTGAAGGAAGCTCTGAACCGCAGCCTTCCCGGTGAGCGCACGGCCTGGGCACGGCAAGCAACTGAACGCGTGCAGGCCTGGAAAGAAGAGGTGCAGCGCCTGGCTTCTCGCTCGCCAGAAGAGCCAATTCATCCTGCTGCGGTCATGAGCGCCCTGCGCGCAGTACTCGATCCAATAGATATCGTCGCCGCGGATACAGGTTATATGGGAGCCTGGACTGGAGCAGCCTTTCCGGTCACTGCTCCAGGGCGCCATTACATCCGAGCAGCAGGCTCACTGGGCTGGGCGTTCCCGGCTTCGCTGGGAGCTGCTCTGGGCGCGCCAGGCCGTCATGTTGCGTGCGTAACGGGAGATGGGGGATTCGGGTATCATCTGAGCGAACTCGAAACAGCGCTGCGCTGTCATATTCCGATCCTCGTCGTCGTCTTGAATAATCGCTCCCTGGCGTTCGAGTACCATGAGCAGAAGTACAACCACGATAACCACGTCATCCCCTATGTGAACGATTTCGTTGACGTTGACTACAGTATGGTTGCACGCGCATTTGGCGCTCATGGTCACCGCATCACCGATCCTCGTGAATTGCCAGATAGGATGCGCGAAGCCCTGCAAACGGATGTGCCTACACTCCTTGATGTGATCGTTGACAAAGAGGTATATGCACCGGTGACAACCTACGAACGTGTGTTGGCCCGAAGCATTTAATCAAAGGGAGGCAAATCGATGGCGATCAGAACCGCACACATGCAGACTAAAGCCAGGTGGGATGTCAAAGCAAGAAGATTGGGGACAAACCTATGAGACGCAGCACCACGAGAATCCTGACCACCCACACCGGTAGTTTGCCTCGACCGGACCACCTGATGCAGATGATGATTGCCAGAGAGCAAGGGCAGCCGGTGCCGGCAAGTGACCTCGCTGGCACTGTTCAGAATGCTGTAGCTGACGCGGTCAAACACCAGGTTGCCGTCGGCATCGACATCATTTCCGACGGCGAGATGAGCAAGATTGGCTTCGCCAACTACGTCAAGGACCGCCTGACGGGTTTTGGTGGCCAGTCAACTCCTTTCACCGCACAAGATATCCTGGACCATCCAGACCTGAAAGTACACCGCCGCAGTGAAGACGGCGGAGGTCGCAACTTTATCCCAGCCTGCACCGGCCCCATCAGCCTGCGCGATCAGGATGCTGTGCATCGTGATATCGCAAATCTCAAGGCTGCTCTACAAGAAGTGCAGCCTGAAGGGGTCTTCATGCCTGCTGCCTCGCCTGGCGCAATCGCCCAGGTGATGCAGAATAGCTATTATCCTACTCAGGAAGCCTACCTCTACGCCCTTGCGGACGCTATGCGCTATGAG
>JBKPBA010000350.1:0-7591 GCA_046726675.1 Chloroflexota bacterium | reverse complement strand
CGGCGTGAATGCGAAAATAGCCTGCGACGACTCCAGACGGATGTAATTGACCTGTACCAGATACATTGGCCTGATCCTGACTCCGAAATTGAAGAGGGATGGGCGACAATGGCTGAATTGAAGAAAGAAGGCAAGGTGCGCTACATTGGCGTATCCAACTTTAATATCAACCAGATGCGACGCGCGATGGAGATCGCACCTATCAATTCACTTCAACCGCCGTTCTCGCTGATCGAATCGAAAATTAGAAAAGATATTCTGCCTTTCTGCCAGGAGCATAATATAGGAGTTATTGTTTACTCGCCAATGGCCTCAGGACTCTTAACAGGGTCGATGACTCGTGAGCGCATAGCCAATTTGCCCGATGATGATTGGCGAAAGCGCGATCCCGAATTCCAGCAACCACGTTTATCACGCAACCTGGAACTGGTTGAAAAATTGAATGAGATCGCGTTTATGCATAACGTCACTCCTGGCGTAGTTGCTATAGCCTGGACATTGCAGCATCCTGGAGTAACCGGAGCAATCGTCGGTGCCCGTCGGCCTGAACAGGTAGACGGTATCATTCCTGCCGCCGAGTTTCGCCTGACCGATTCAGAGGCTGTCCAGATCGAGGATTTTCTTAAAGAACATCCCTAAGTACCCCGCCAAGGGACATTGCCTTTTCTCATGTAAAAATAGCGCTCATATACCGCTCATTTTGAGCGCTATTTTTACTGATGGGCTTAATTACCTTGTCTTCTCACCAGGATAGCTGTAATCACAGCCACAAATCCGGCGATAATCAATGGCAGCCCTATCTGTGAACTCTGTGTAGCTGCCCAAAGTACGATACCGCCAATTTCCAGCATCAACCCGCCAATGAATAACAAGATAATCGCCAGTGGAGAACGTTCGAAGGTCGTGTGAATTTCCTGCCTTCCAAAAGAGGGGGTCGTCTTGTTGATGTGGCTTGTTTCTTCATGTTCAAGGGTTGGTTCTACATTCGGAGCATATTGTTCTAAAGCTGAACGCAATGCACCATAGAGTTTCTCGATCTTCTGACGAGGTGCGCGGATGTAAACTTTATGTTGGCCGTCACTGACTAGCAGTTCTCGAAAGACTGGCGCAAATGTCTTCTGGCGGAATGTGACAGCCTTGATCGCGCTGAGGGAAAGTGCATCCAGGAATAGTCGTTCTCGTGGGAACGTTACGTAAACATAGCCGAAGAGCCGCTTATTTGTCAGCACCACGTCACATGGCATGCTGCGTTGTTCCTGACCGCTATCCCAAATGGCAGGAACACTAAAAAGCGGCTCTTCTCCTGGCTGCATATGGTTGCGCAGACCTTTGAGGTGCGAAAGAATCTTGTCTGCTGTTTCGTTTTTGGGCTGCATACTTTGGTCTCCGAATATGTCTGTTTGGGATTATAGCATATACCGTATCTAGCGTGAGCTTTACACCCCGAGGGTATGCGTTGCAAAAATATGTGAAATCTAAACTTGCTTAGCATCTATTTTATTCTTGTTCAGATTGTCACCTCTCACTTAGACTCCTACAATTAAGAGCAGGAGAAATACATAAAGAGAATTGCGGACTATTTAATCAAGGAATAGACCTATGCCTGACCTGCTTGCTGCGCGTGCTCAGATGGGCACTTCGCTAGCTTTCCATATCATTTTTTCAGCTCTTGGCGTCGGATTACCATTGCTTCTTTGTATTGCCGAGGGGCTTGCACTTTTTCGTAAGGATAAGACCTGGATGATGCTGACTCGTCGCTGGACGAGGGCGGCTGCCATCCTTTTTGCCATTGGCGCTGTTTCCGGGACGATACTCTCATTTGAGCTCGGCCTGCTCTGGCCTACATATATTAAATTTGCTGGTGCAGTTGTTGGATTACCATTTGCCCTGGAGGGTTTTGCTTTCTTCTTAGAGGCGATTTTTCTTGGCCTTTACCTGTATGGCTGGGATCGTCTCTCGCCACGTGCGCACTGGCTCTGCTCCTTCCCGATCTGGATCAGCGGCCTGGCCTCGGCGTGGTTTATCGTCAGTGCCAACTCCTGGATGAATACCCCGGCTGGCTTTGTGATTAAGAACGGTAAGGTCGTCGATATCAATCCTATCCAGGCTATGCTCAATCCTAGCACACCGTATGAGACCATTCATATGATACTGGCTTGCTATGTCGCGACGGGTTTCGGTGTCGCGGCTGTGTATGCAGTAGGTATGCTGCGTGGCAAGCGTGATGATTATCATCGCAAGGGCTTGATGCTGGCTATGGCAATGGGAGTAGTCGCCATCCCACTTCAGATCATCAGCGGTGATGCGAATGCGCGTTTTCTTGTGGATGTGCAACCTGCGAAGTTAGCTGCTATGGAGGGTGTCTTTAAGACAGAGCAGGGCGCTCCACTTGAGATTGGTGGCCTCGCTGATCCCACTACCGGCAAGGTCATTTATGCCCTGGAAATTCCGCGTGGGTTAAGTATCCTGGCTACAGGCGATCCCAATTCAACCATCAAGGGACTTGATGCCTATGCTCTTGCCGATCGGCCTGATCCGCTGCCTGTCCATACCTCGTTTGATGGTATGGTCGCCAGCGGATTCTTTGCGTTGTTCGTTGCATTGATATTCTGGTTCCTATACTTTCTCAAGAAACGGACTGTCCCTACCAATCGTGTCATGCTCTGGGCAGTAGTCCTTGCCGGGCCATTATCGTTTCTGGCGATAGAGCTTGGTTGGATGGTCACTGAGCTAGGGCGTCAACCCTGGGTTATTTATGGCTACTTGCGCACAAAAGATGCTGTGACGACTGCGCCATGGCTCAATATCAGTTTTTTGGTCTTCACTTTGATTTATGTACTGTTATCTATAGCTTTGATTCGCTTGCTCTTAGGGGTTGCTCGTTCACCTCTACCCAAGGTGGAAATGCCTGGAAATAGTCAGCAGCCAGAAAGGGCTGGTGTGTGATGTCTGTTGCCTTGCTTGCCCTGAGTATTCTATGGTTGGGTCTTATCGCTTATGCAGTATTGGGTGGTGCGGACTTTGGAGCAGGTATCTGGAACCTGTTCGCCATTGGTCCCCAGGCCAGGCGCCAGATCCAACTGATAAATAAGGCTCTAGGGCCAGTATGGGAAGCCAATCATGTCTGGCTGATCTTTTTGATTGTTGGGCTGTTTACCGCTTTTCCTTCCGCATTTGCTATACTCTCGATTGCTTTGTTTGTGCCCTTAACGATTGCGCTCATTGGCATCGTGTTTCGAGGTTCAGCTTTTATCTTTCGCACGTACGCGATTGATGCAGCGGGTCCTGCCCCCAGGTGGTGGAGTCGTGTTTTTAGTACAGCCAGCCTGGTTACACCTTTCTTCCTCGGCGCTGCTGCTGCTGCCGTGGCAAGTGGACGAATCGAGGTGACGAATGGCAATGTTCAAGTTGACCTGGGTTCAACATGGACGACTCCTTTTGCCTTGACGATTGGCGCGATGGCTGTCTCGCTCTGCGCTTCCCTTGCGGCAGTCTATTTAAGCGTGGAGGCTCGTAATAATCGTGAAGAATCCCTGGCAGAAATATATCGTTTACGAGCAATTATTGCTGGGGCAGTCACAGCCGTGCTTGGAGCGCTTGGCCTTCTTCTTTCGCCATCAGAAGCTCCGCTTCTCTGGCAAGGCTTATTGACTCGCGCAATTCCAGTGGTAATAGCTACAATGCTGATTGGCCTTGCAACTGCCGCCGCGTTATTTTTCCGCAGGTATAGCCTGGCACGTATCCTGATCATCCTGGAAGCAGCCTTCCTGCTTGGTTCCTGGGGGCTTTCACAATATCCCTTTATCATTCCGCCGCATGTGACTATCGACAATGCTGCAAACGAACCTAATGTAATTGTGGCCTTGCTGATCTCAATAGGCATTGGAATGATACTTATTCTGCCTGCACTCTATTACCTTTTCTCTGTATTCAAGCTCCCTTTACCTGCTCCTGGGGTGGAGAAAAAAGAAGAGCATATCACAGACGAAGTATCACAAGAGAAGAGTATTTGACTAT
Source organism: Chloroflexota bacterium (assembly GCA_046726675.1). Taxonomy (GTDB): domain Bacteria; phylum Chloroflexota; class Ktedonobacteria; order Ktedonobacterales; family Ktedonobacteraceae; genus DATMNR01. The sequence continues at coordinate 3,574 of JBKPBA010000350.1, read as the reverse complement.
TGTCTCCAATTGTTCAGTCAGCTATAATGATTTGTAATGGCTTTTAACAAACTAATTCGGCTATCAGTAGGGGCCGATTTATCGTGCCCTCGGTAGGTTTCCCAGTATCCCGATTTAAAGCTAACTTGCATAATATTTAGTATAGAGGCTTTGTGCATGGCTCAGCAGGAAGAAAATGCCGGTAATACTACCGAGAAGCAGTATGTGCTTCTCCCCAAACATGTCGGCACTAGCAAGAAAGTCACCGATCACCTGGCGAATCAGCGTACCTTCCTTGCCTGGATACGTACTGGCCTGGCGACTATCACCTTTGGATTCGTTGTAGAACGCTTTGGATTGCTCCTGCGTGAACTGGGATTTAAGATTGGTCTGACTGAGGTTCTCCCTATTCACTACTCTTCGTTTTTTGGCGTCTCTCTTACAATCCTGGGTGTTATCATGATGGTTGTGGCTCTTGTTGAATTTCTGCAGATTCGTCGTTCGATTGACTTAGAACGCTTTCATCCACCTGCCGCTTTCTCGATCATTTTAACGATTTTGGCAGCGCTTATCGGCACTTTGCTGGCTATTTACCTGTTGCTCACAGGCTAAGTCCCTATACATAGAAATCATAACCTCTTCGCTACTTTATCAAGGATATATATCTCACCTCTTCCATAGCTTGTCACCTCTTTTGCGGAAAAGGTTTTACCTCCGGCCAACTGGAAAGCTGCAATCCGCAAGGCTACAGGTGGATAGGTAGCCAACAGTATATTCTCAATAGTGCCCAGGGAAGTGCCACTTTCGCTCAGGACTCTATAGGTAAGCAAATTGTTGCCACGGGGTAAGTCTGTTAAATCGCCGCCATTGCTCTCATCAATCAGCATCTCTTCACTTGCAATGGTGACTGCAATTTGCTCAATTGTGCTAATCGCGCTTGCCGCAAGCGCCTTGAAGCCAGATAAACCGGCCTTTATGCGCAATGCGTAGATCGCATTCGTCCCAGCTTTGTAATAGAAGTCATCCACTGTACCTACCCTTCGCCCCTCGCTGGGGATGGTTACTGGGAGTCCGCGAAGATCAAACCAATTTCGAATGGAGTTATAGCTATCCAAGGCTGCTGCTCCTTTATTATAAAATTGTAATGTAAATTTAATAGGCAAGAGTTATCTAGTGCGAGCCAGCGATTTCTTTGGCGGAATATGGATTGGACGGCCCTCTACCGTCAACATTGCCTCGCGCAGACCCTCACTGAGCGTCGGATGGGGGTGAATGGTTTCGATGATCTCATCGGCAGTGAGTTCGCTACGCATGGCTACCGAGTATTCACTGATCAGGTTTGTAGCGTCTGGTCCTATGATGTGCGCGCCAAGAATTTCATCGTACCTGCCAATGATAACCTTGGTGAATCCCTCAGTTTCCCCTATTGCGACGGCTTTGCCGTTAGCAGTCCAGGGGAAGCGCTCGACACGAGCTTCCGGATATTTCTCTTTGGCTTCTGCCTCGGTCAAGCCGATAAATGCAACTTCGGGGAAGGTATAGATGGGATTTGGCACCACATTGTAATCCATTTTAGCTTCGTGCCCGAGAGCATTATCGGCCGCGACTTCACCTTCCATAGATGCGACGTGAGCCAATCCTGCTCCATGGACGAGGTCACCGATAGCATAGATACCGGGAAGGTTCGTCTCCATTTTTTCATCGACACGAATACGTCCCCGCTCGTTATCCAGTCCCTGTTCCATCAGATGCTCCAGACCACTGGTATTGGCTTTCCGGCTGACTGCTATCAGTACATATTCGCCGCTGAAGCTTTGCTCGCCCTTCTCCGAACTGGCGATCACTTTTTTCAATTTCCCTTCATCAGCGATGGATTCAACCTTTGCGCCAGTTACAATCTCGATGCCACGTCTGCCGAGTATACGCACCAGCAGGCGGCGTACTTCATCATCGACAGGTGCCAGGATGTTGGGCAACATTTCAACAATTGTAACCTTTGAACCAAGGGCATGGAACATACAGGCCAGTTCAACGCCAATCACACCTCCGCCAACACAAATGATGCTTTCAGGAGTTTTGGGTAGGTTCCAACAGGTGTCGCTATTAATTACATTATTCCCGTCAATGCCTGGAAAGGGGGGTAAGAGCGGAACAGATCCAGTGGCAAGAATAATCTTATCTGCGCTAAATTGCTCCTGAGAACCGTCGTTCTTTGCCACAGTCACGTTACGCGAGGCGTCGACTGTGCCCAATCCATCGTAGACATCAACATTGTTGCCTTTCATCAACGTGCCAACGCCGCTCGTCATGCGCTTAACAACCTTATCTTTGTAAGCCACAGCTTTGCGCATGTCGAAGGTAGGTGGTTGTGATAAATGGATCCCCATCTCTTCAAATGATTCTATGTTATGCATAACCTCTGCGATATGCAGCATCGCTTTGGAGGGAATACAGCCAACGTTGAGACAGGTGCCTCCAAGATATTGCTTCTCAACGATTGCGACTTTTGCGCCAAGTTGTGCAGCTCGGATGGCAGCTACATAGCCACCAGGGCCCGCACCTATTACTGCTACGTCATAATGTGTACTTGCCATGCTTATTCTCCCGAAATTTGATAATAGACCTCGCGCGTTGTTTTCTTGTTGCCAGTATAGCACGCACAAAGGCGGTACGAACAGAGTGAAGGCTATAACCAATTAGGACTATTCCAGGAAGGATGAGATATAAAAGTGTAACGTCAGGCGTATATATAAGTGTAGAGATTATTAAGCTGGTAATGGCGCTCTACCAATAGATATGACTGACAAAAGTAATAACCAAAAAACATCCTGCACAACGTTTAACAGGAGGGTGCTCGATGTATAGGTGGCAGCGGGTCGGTCTTAACTCAATTTTATTATTTATAATGAGGAGAAATTATTATGGCAACAACCGGCGAATTGCGGGCAATCATCGAAGAACTGCAACTGGTTGACATCGGCGAAGCTTCGAGTTATCTAGGGGAGGAAATCATAGTGGAAGATGAATCAATCGTTACTGTACAACAGACAGCTCTGCCTTGTATCATCTCTGTTCAGCAATCCATGTGTACCGCTCCCCTTTGTAATTGCGCAGTATAGCAATAAAAGGGTTGCTTACGCGGTGTAGTTCGGCTTTCTGAACTACACCGCGTTTCTTTTTTCTAATATTTTGCCTCTAAAAGTGTCTTTACTCGTTTCTGGACATTTGGCATGCCAGACGTTTTGATTTGCTTCACGACCGCCTGAACATCATATGCTACGCGGCGAATTTCTGCGACCCAGCTTGTAGCTTGCCAGCTGAGAATAGCGTAAGAAGCGCGGAGATCTTCATCGCGTGGTAGTCCACAACTACCAACATCGACAAGGAAAAGATGCCTCCAACTCCGTGTGTAGGCAATATGCAGATGTCCGAAAGCCATAGCGCCAATACCGTCGTCCAAACCACCCAGGAGATACTCTAATGTGTTATCAGGTGCATTTGGAAAGATGGCATCTTCCAGGTTGAGTGGGTTAGCATGTACAACGAGCAGGTCATTGCCGTGTGAGTTTGCAATACGATAAGAATGCGGTAGAGA
>JBKPBA010000349.1:0-4637 GCA_046726675.1 Chloroflexota bacterium | reverse complement strand
GGTCAGGTAAGTCAAAAGAAGTAGAGAGTTGTGGCGTTATGGCATGAAGGAAATAAATTAGTATGGAACAGTTAGCCCAGCTAAATATTACACGCACAGATGCAGCATATCGTTTTCGTCTTGATCTTCCCGATGGTTCTGGTACCAAGGAGTTTACGACCGATATCACTACTGAGTTAAGTGAACGGTTGCGTCGTGCTTTACAAGCAGCCTCCCAACACATGCAGACACCGGAGAATAAAACTCAGGCAAAACGTGGTGGAACAAATGATTCATTGCTATCCCTGGGTCGGCTACTTTTTGATACGCTTGTCCCGTCCCCCCTTCAGGAAATTTTACATCACCTGGATACAGCGCTTCTTATCAGCACCAATACCCCTGAAATTCCCTGGGAGCTTTTATACGATAGCAAACCCTCACCCGGACATTTCCTTTGTCAGCATTTGAGCATTGGTCGCCAGGTACACAGTGGCCGTAACACAACTAGTACAACACACCGTCCTCCACTTTCGGAGCGGCTGAGTGTTGATACTACGTTACATAAAGCTCGAAGAATAGGGCGACGTGAAGCGCAAGGTCTTTCGATTTTGTTTCTCATCAATCCCACCAGCGAACGTCCTTTAGCTGAAGAAGAGGTTGCTACTCTTTGTACTACTCTGCCGGAATCGGTATCACGTATTATTTTGTATCGTCAGCAGGCTAACCAGTTAGAGATGCGCATGAGCATTAAAAATGAAACTCCACAGGTTTTGCATTATGCCGGACCCGTACCTTTGGCAACAAAATCGAGCGACCCAATGCTGGCATTGGCTGGTAGTTCACGTTTAGATGCAAACGCAGCATCACAATTATTTCAGTCGTTTACAAGGCGTCCCCTGGTTTTTCTCAGTTATTTTGACAGTATGCAAGTAGGCACACTGCCTGCTCAGGAAATGGAGCTACTCGCAGACAATCTAATTGCGGCGGGTGCAGGAGCAGTCATTACAATGCGTTGGCCTATCAACATACAATATTCGCGGGAATTTGCCACCGTCTTCTACCAGGAATTAGCAGATGGAATGTCACTTGGCGAGGCTATGCAACGCTCACGCTCCATAGTGGCTCAGCGCCATACGGAAGATTTCTCATGGATGTCTTATGTTCTTTATGGTGATCCAACAGTTACGCTGGTTTTAAGCTCTCCGGGTAGTCGCGATCGCGCTATGGAAAATCCTTTCGATGATCTTGATGATGACCAGATGTCACAACCAATGTTTTCCTCTTCAAATGCACTTGATCGCCGCTTTTTACAGGAAGTATTAGGAATTGCACTCACGGAAGCGCGGCGAATGCATAAAGATTATCTTGGTACACCGCATCTGTTCATAGCTCTTACCAAACTCGACGGAGGATGTACGCAGGACGCTTTGCGCACTCTGAGCTTTTCTCCTAAGCAGGTGCGTGATGTCGTACGTCTTGCTCTTGGCTCAGGTAAAGCCGCCAGCGATACGCCGATTTTGCCAACGCGCCGCTGTAAAGAAATTCTGCAAACAGCCGAGCGCAATGCTCTCAATGCTGGCTCAACATCCATTGATGAGCGTGCTATAGCTCAGGCTGTTCTTGGTGAGAAAGATGGCGTCACGTATGAACTCCTCACCAAAATGGGTATTAATCCTGCGCAACTGATCGAACTGATCCTGGGTAGTAATGCTCGTGCACTGCTTGAACTCGTACCCTCGGTCAGCGCCAATCCTGCCGCGTCTCCGGTGGAACTGCCTGTTGGTATTGGTGCAGAAGCAGGTCTCAAGAGTGGAAATTCGGTACTCGAGCGCCTTGGACGCGATCTTACGAGGCTGGCCAGTCTGAAGCAACTGCCCCCGCTGATTGGTCGTGAGAAGGAAATGCGGCTGTTGATTCAGACCTTGATGCTCAAGGATCGCAATAATCCAATCTTGATTGGTGATTCGGGTGTTGGTAAAACAACTATCGTGGCTGGACTTGCGCAGCGCATCGTCGATGGCAAAGTCACGCCTGAACTGCGAGGTAAGCGTTTGATCGAACTCTCGGCCAGCTCGCTTGTGGCAGGTACCAAATATCGTGGTGAATTTGAAGAACGACTATTGAAGGTACTCGAAGAGGCTGAGAGTAGCGGCGATATCATCCTGTTTATCGATGAGATGCATCTTCTGATAGGCACGGGCCGTGCCGCTGATGGCAGTATTGATGCGGCGGGAATACTTAAGCCTGCGCTTGCTGGGGGGCGGTTACGCTGTATTGGCGCCACAACACCGCAAGAGTATCGCACAATTGAGAAGGATGCAGCGATGCAGCGCCGCCTCCGTCCCATCATGATCGAAGAACCCTCGACCGAAGAGGCACTGATTATCTTGACTGGCATGCGCGAATTGTATGAGCAGCACCATCACGTTACTATCACCAAAGAGACATTACACGCGGCAATACATCTGTCTGTCCAATACCTACCAAATCTACGCCTGCCCGACAAGGCCTGTAGTGTGTTGGATGAAGCATGCTCGCAGGCGCGTGTCTTCCTGGCGGAGGATGAAGTGGAGCCTGTTGAGGATGATGACGACGAGTTTGTCGAGCAGCCAGTGATTACCCCTTCCATGATCGCAGAAGTGATCTCACATCGTACGGGCATTCCAGTACTTGCGCCTGGACGCGAGGAAAGGGATCGGTTGCTCAATCTGGAAGCCCTTCTTAAGAGGCGCGTCATTGGTCAGGATGAAGCCGTCAACCGTGTTGCGCAAGCCATTCAGGTGGCTCGTGCTGGTTTGAAGCCGCGCAATCGTCCTGCCGGTGTCTTTCTCTTCCTTGGTCCAACTGGAGTGGGAAAGACCGAGTTAGCGCGTGCATTGGCCGCTGAAGTGTTTGGCTCCGATGAACATCTCATTCGCGTGGATATGTCAGAGTATATGGAGAAGCATGCTGTTTCGCGTATGATAGGTGCGCCTCCTGGCTACATCGGACACGATCAGGAAGGTCAACTGACAGGCAAGTTGCGTCGTCGTCCGCATTGTGTTGTGCTGCTTGATGAATTTGAGAAAGCTCATCCAGAGGTGTTTGATCTCTTTTTGCAAGTATTTGACGCTGGTCGCTTGACCGATGCGCAAGGACATACCGTTGATGCGCAACATGCCATCTGGATTATGACCTCCAACGTAGGCACGGATATGTTAGGACGGTCAATGCCAAGTGGTTTTCGTGCAAACGTAAAAGCCACTGGCGAAGAGATGCAGCGCGAGCAATTGATGGAACGCTTGCGACAGACCTTCCGTCCCGAATTTCTCAACCGTGTGGACGAAGTTGTAATCTTTCAGCCCCTGGGTCAGGAGCAGGCGCGAGCTATAACACGCTTGCAGATGAACGAGTTGGGAGCACGTCTCCTGGAACAAGGTCTGATCCTGAATGCCGATGATAGCGCCATAGATCTTCTCTGCAAAGAAGGCTTTAGTCAGACACAAGGCGCGCGACCGTTGCGTCGTGTTATCGAAAAATTGCTCACCGTTCCCCTCAGCCTGCGTATCCTGCTGGCTAATCTCCCCGAACATGGTGAGGTCCATGTGAGCGCCGAAGAGAATAAACTGACGATTGATATAAGAGAACCGGGAATATTAAAAGAAGTAGAGGAAAAAGAAGAGGATGTCAGCGTGGATGCGATGTAGGCAGAATCGTATCCTAGCCTTTCCCTTTATTGCTTCTTCCTGTTTTCCAGCGCCAACTCGGCCATCCTCCCGAACAAATCCACCTTATTTGGGTGCGTCTGATCACCCTTAAGTTCTCGAAAGATCGACGCGACGTTGACTGCGATGCGCTCGCCATCTATCCAGGTTGCGTAGCGGTCCAGATCGATATCTTTGGCGGCTTCCTGGGCAGACATACCTATCTCGTAGCGCTTTTGGGCCTCTTGATAGATGTACTCAAGATAGCCCTTAACCTCGGTCACGCCCTTTTTGTCCGTGATGGGGCCATGTCCAGGCACAATCGTTTCCACATCCATCGCAAGAATGCGATCGCAGGCCCGCAGCCAGTTGCTGGTTGGCCCGGCCCAGATGATGGGATGGCCGCCGATAAACAAGATATCGGCTGTGAAGACGACCCGGTCAGCGGGTATGTGGACCAGGGTGTCGCCAAGTGTGTGAGCAGGCCCGACCTCTATGAGATGGACATCCTTGCCGCCTACTTTCAGAGTTAATTCACCTTCGAACGTCTTTGTTGGCGGGGTCAGGATGATATTGTCGAAGTCGAAAGGTCCAAAGACGCGGCTGGCAAACTCACCAAGTTGGCCCATCTCCAGGGCATGTTTGAGCAGCATGGCAAGCTGAGCAGGAGATATATCTGTGGCCATCTCTTCTGCTGTGCGCGCCGACGCGATGATCTGGGCATCGGCAACCAGTTCATTTCCCCAACAATGATCACCGTTGGCATGTGTGTTCACAACCATATCAATGTGGGCTGCAGCTGGGATCGATTTGCGCATGGTATCCAGCATTTCACGAGTAAGCTTCAGGTCGAAGAGGGTGTCGATCAGCAGAGATGCCTCTCCATCCGTGATGATGCCTGCGTTACTCCAACCCCAGGTACCGTCCGGCTGAAGGTATGCATATACTGAATTACCGAGATCGTGCAGACCTCTG
>JBKPBA010000348.1:0-5133 GCA_046726675.1 Chloroflexota bacterium | reverse complement strand
GCCAGGGTGCGAATGTAGATGGCAGGGAGCAGATCGGGTCGCGTGGAGGCGAACTGGCAGGCCTTAATCAGCGCTCCGCCGAGCGAGGCTGCAGTCTCCAGCACACGGTTGGCGCTGCGCTGGTGCTGCAATTCCCAGTCTTGCGGCTTCACCAGGGAAGGCAACCACTTCTCTCGCTCACCGAGCGTGGTATAGCCGACGAAGATATCCGCCGCGACTGTGGCCATCACTAGAGAGCGCGAGAGGGACTGACCAACCGGAACTACGCGCGTAGCGTGTTCCTGCACTGAGAGCCCGGCCTCCGTCCAGAGAAATGCGTTTGAACGGGCCAGGTCGGCCAGGCGGGCAAGAAACAGCGCTGGATTGGGCGTGAGAGTCCCTTTGGTAAAGACCGCCCATGTCTCCTCGATAGCACGCCTGGCGGACTGGTCGAGGACCCACCTCTTCTTCATCGTTCTTTGCTTCTCCATCTTGACGCTGTCGCTTTCCTCTCTTTCACAAGCACAGTTCGCTCTTCAACACGTTACCACAGGTTTGTCATGAGCACCCTTTCGATTTACCGAGGGACGAGGCGAGTGCGAGTGCCTCCACTTAACCGTATTTCTGACGCATAACCTTCTTGTCGAGCTTGCCAACGCTTGTCTTCTCAAGTTCGACCACAAATCGGACATCTGGCACGGCCCATTTTGAGATAACACCCTGCTCTGCCCATGTTTTGACGTGGATCTGGATGTGTTGCTCCGTGATAGTGCCGATGCTTTCCCCCTTCAGCACGATCAGGGCCAGCGGCCGCTCACCCCATTTCTCATCTGGTATGCCGATGACAGCCACCTCACTGACCGCCTCGTGCTGAGAAATGATGTCTTCGATCGCAAGAGAAGAAATCCATTCACCGCCGCTCTTGACCACATCTTTGATACGATCAGTGATCAGCAGATATCCCTCAGGATCGATTGTTCCGATATCCTTCGTATGAAGGTAGCCGCCATACCAGAGTTCCTCGGAATTGACTGGATCGTTCAGATAGCCCTGCGTAAGCCATGGGGCGCGGGCCACTACTTCGCCGCTTGTTTTGCCATCATGGGGCACGTCGTTCATCTGCTCATCAACGATGCGTAAATCAACGAGCTGTATCGGTAGACCAGCCTTTGTTCGGTATGCAAGTTCCGTGTCTACGTCCAGTTCGGTCATGCTGGGTTTCAGTTGGGCAAGTGACAAGATCGGACAGGTCTCCGACATGCCGTAGCCGCCGAAAATATCGATCCCCTTGTCCATGGCCAGCTTCGCCAGGCCCTTTGGCAGGGCTGAACCACCGATGATAACGGTCCACCCTGACAAATCAACATCCTCGACTGCCGGATGCGTCAGTACCATGTGCAGAAGAGTTGGCACACAGTGGGAGAAAGTCACTTTTTCCTGCTTGAACAGGGCCAACAACGTATCGGGCAGGTAGCGACCAGGGTAGACCTGCTTGAGGCCCATAGCTGTTGCTATATAAGGAACCCCCCATGCATGCACATGGAACATGGGAGTAATGGGCATATAGACGTCGCCACGATGGAGGCATTGCTGCCCAGCAGGGCTTGCCAGCGATGCAAGCGCGGCCAGGGTATGCAATACCAGTTGCCGATGGCTAAAATAGACCCCTTTGGGGTTGCCGGTGGTACCGGTGGTATAGAAGGTTGTGGCGCGAGCGTTTTCATCGAAGTCAGGAAAATCGAAGTCCTGTGCGCTTCTGGCCAGCAGGTCTTCGTACTCAGTCGCAAAAGCAACGCTGGGCTGCGCTCGCTCCCCTTCATCGCTTAACAGAATGAAGATGTTCGCCGTTTCCAGGCGGTCCTTGATAGAGTCGAGGACTGGCAAGAAATCGGTGTGACAGAGGATGACATCAGCCCTGGCATGATTAAGGGTGTAGAGAATCTGTTCAGGGGAGAGGCGGATATTCACCGTTTGTAAGACGGCTCCCATCATCGGAATGGCGAAGTAGCACTCCAGATAGCGATGGCTGTCCCAATCCATCACTGCTACCGTATCACCTGACCTCACTCCTAGCCTGGCAAGACCATTTGCCAACCGACCAATGCGTTGATACAGCGTTCGGTAGGTATAGCGGATTCTATCCTGGTATACGATCTCCTGGTCGGGAGCCGTTGCCAGAGGTGTGTGCAGCAGGTGCTTGATGAGCAACGGGTAGTCATAGGCGGAGGGAGTGTGTTGAATCATTGAAACTGACATGGTACATTTCCTTTCATGTGATATTCAATCTCTCTTGCCGGATTTGCTATCATCCCTGAGAAAGGCATAGACAAGCGAGGCCACCTGCTCTTTCTCGGTGAGGACGAACAGATGGCCTCCTTTGAAGATATGCAGCGTCGCATGAGGAATGAGTCGCGCCAGAATCCTGGCGTTGATCGGTGGGACGATCACATCATCCTTGCCCGCCAGAATCAAAGTCGGCTGGCGGAGCTGGTGCAGCCAGGAAATACTGGTCCAGCCCACGCCTGCCATCAGCTGCATGAGGTATCCCCTGCCATGCGGCGCTTTGATCAGCTGTTCATAGCTGTGAGCCAGGTCGGCATTCTGCCGAAACGCATCGCCATAGAGGAGCGGCGCGATGTCGGCCATGTAGGAAGGATCAAGATAGCGGCGCGGGCTGATCATTTTGCCCAGAACACCCGGTTTTCCGGGCACCGAGATCCCACCGCTCGACGTGGATACCAGGATCAGGCGTCGGCACCGCGCAGGGTACTGGTGGGCGAATTGTTGCGCCAGAGCGCCACCCCAGGAGATGCCAAGCACATCGACATCCTGATGACCTAATACGTCAAGCATCGCAGAGATCAGGCGAGCAAGGTCTTTGAAGCGAAGAGGGTAGCGTGGTAGCGGCGACCCTCCAATCCCCGGTACATCAAAGCGGATCGTCCCGATCTTCTGTTCCCCAACGTTGTCGAGCGCCTCTATGAAGGGGTCAAACAGCTCCAGGTTGGCCCCGATGCCATTGATCAGCAGCAAGGGCGGCCCGCTACCATCTCCCTGTTCAAGGGCTACGCACAAATCTTCACCCTTGACGTTGATCATTGTTGTTCCTATGGTGGTGTCCTCACGCATTGTATCCTGCCTGATACTATCCTTGCCTGTCGTGTTTGTGTTGCAGTGTTATTCCTTTGCTACTAAGAGTGCCAACTTCTCGTCTTCAATCTCGACTATGTTCTAATCTGCTCTGCTAAACAAACACTTAGAAACTGGTGATGGCGGTTCCGTCAGAGCGTTATGTGCTAGAGCTAGTATAACATACGAGCGTTAAGAAATGTGTTTATCGGACTGATCCAGGAGGCAGTCAAGCGTTTGTTACGACTTATGTATCCGTACGAAGATGAACGTTGCCCCCATCATTCAAAAGATACCTCTGATTGCTCTTTTCATTCGAGCAGCTATCTTGACGCCTTTGACTCACTCAACTAAGTCGCTCGATGATCATGGCCATCCCTTGTCCACCAGCCACACACATGGTTTCGAGGCCAATGGTCTTATCGGTTGTCTGGAGGCCGTTAAGTAGCGTGGTGATGATACGGGCACCAGCCATTCCGTAGGGATGACCCAGGGCGATCGCACTCCCGTTAACGTTGAGCTTTTCCCATGGGACCTCCAGGTACCGGGCGGAAGGGATTACCTGGGCGGCAAAGTCTTCGTTGATCTCAACCAGGTCGATGTCGTTGATCGTCATGCCCGCACGGTTCAGAGTCTGGTGGCTGGCTTCAATCGTCCCCAAACCCCTGATCTCGGAATCGAGCGCAGAAACCCCACTCGCAACAATGCGGGCAAGCGGTGTGATGCTCAGTTCACGTGCCCTCTCATCGCTCATCACCACAACAGCAGCAGCACCATCATTCAGTGCGCAGCAGTTGCCAGCGGTAACCTCACCGTCTGGTCGAAAGACTGGCTTCAATGTTGCCAGAATCTCGACCGTAGTACCCGGCCTGGGGCCATCGTCTTTGCTCACCATAACTCCGCCTGGTGTGGTGATCGGAATAATTTCGCGTTCGAAGAAGCCATTTTGCTGCGAGCGCACCGCTCGCTGCTGGGATAGGGCTGCAAACTCGTCCATCTCGAGTCGGCTCACGTTCTCTACCAGGCGAATGTTCTCAGCAGCCTGACCCATTGCAATATAGATATCAGGCAGCTCTGGTGTGGCCTCCCATGTCCTGACTCCTCCTTTAGCTCGTTCTGCAGTGCGCTTCTCGGCTTGAGCAAAGAGCGGGTTGTGGGGCCCAGTGTCGGACATGCCATATTTGAATCGGCTGATAGTCTCGACCCCGGCGGCTATGAAGATATCCCCTTCACCGGCCAGGATAGCCACAACACGTGCCAGGTTGAAACCGGACTCACCGGCGGGTTCACCGCAGCCAAGCATAAGATCCTGTACAGCGTCTGGATCGAGCTGGGGTACCTTCGCGAGTACAGCACGCACAATTGTGGCGGCGAGGTCATCAGGTCGGCACTCGACAAGTGATCCCTTGGATGCCCGGCCAATAGGGCTACGGGCGGCAGCAACAATAACAGCTTCGTTCATAGTATCTCCTTTTTTTCTCACTCAAGCTTTGTCTCCTCTCCCCATCCGACATGTGACCTGTCCTTCTAATTAGCACAGCAGCTTCGAGCCAGAAGTATTGAGTCTCCAACTTTAATACTCCTGGCTCGAAGCTGCTGTGATCTTGCCCCAGAAGCGGCGGTAGGTGAAGATAAAATAGATCACAGCCAGTCCGATGCCCACACTCCACCAGATCAAGCCAACCAACAATCCGTATTGCGAAGCCGAGGCGTTGTAGATAGTCAGGCTGTTTGCCGGGTTGACGGCCGGCAAGACCAGCGGATACAGGCTGAAGGCTGCGCTGGTCAGCATCCCCAGGATGAACGTACCGGACGAGAGCAGAGCGGCCATGTCGCGCTTCCTGAAAGCGAAGTAGCCCGCGCCAAGGAGGCCCACAAACGCGATCAGCGGAAAGATAATTCCCCAGGGTCGCTGGCTGAAGCTTATGTAAACCTGTGGCTGCACGAAGAACGTGGCAATGCTGGCCAGGATCGCCAGGGGAATCGTTACCAGCCAGCCAATGCGCGAGATGCGCCGCGCGCGCA
>JBKPBA010000347.1:0-6404 GCA_046726675.1 Chloroflexota bacterium | reverse complement strand
GTTCAAGCTACAGGACGAAGAAGCTATGGACGCTCTGGATCCAACTAAAGGGCCGCCAGCAGGTTGGGAGCCTGGACCTGAAGATGATATAGATGCTGAGATCATAACTCGGACTAAATGGGATGACCTGCACGATGGTCTTGGAATCGTAGTCGCTGATCTTGAGAGTAGTTTAGATGATCCGGTGCGTATGTACCTACGCGAGATCGGACGTGTTCCTCTGCTTTCTGCAGAGGAAGAAGTACGCCTCGCCCGTCGGATGGAGCGGGGTCGGCTTGAGCTGCTCAAATTGCCCCTAAGCCGTGACTACCGCATTATTGAGGACGGTGAAGAGGCTCAGCGTCGTTTAACCGAGGCTAATCTGCGTCTTGTCGTCAGTGTTGCGAAGAAGTATATTGGTCGTGGTATGAGCCTGCTGGATTTGATCCAGGAGGGTAATATCGGCTTGATTCGTGCAGTTGAGAAATTCGATTACACGAAAGGCTATAAATTCAGTACATATGCTACCTGGTGGATTCGTCAGGCGATTACACGTGCTATTGCAGATCAGGCACGCACGATTCGAATTCCTGTGCATATGGTGGAAACAATCAATCGCCTGATTCGTATTAGCCGCCGTCTGCTGCAAGACCTGGGCCGTGAACCCACGTCCGAGGAAATTGCTGAGCAGATGGAGATCAGTCCTGAAAAAGTTCGCGAGATCATCAAGGTTAGCCAGGAACCTGTAAGTCTTGAGACGCCAATTGGCGAGGAAGAAGATAGCCACCTGGGTGACTTCATTGAGGATCATACAGCGCTTGCTCCTGCTGATGCTGCCAGCCACCAACTTCTGAAAGAGCAGGTAGAAGATGTACTTGACAGCTTGACTGACCGCGAGCGTAAAGTGCTCCAACTGCGCTTCGGTCTGGATGATGGCCGCAGTCGTACTCTGGAAGAAGTCGGTAAAGAGTTCCATGTTACCCGCGAGCGTATTCGTCAAATTGAGGCCAAAGCTCTGCGCAAATTGCGTCATCCCAGCCGCAGCCGCAAGTTGAAGGATTACCTGGATTAAGCATTGTAGGGACGTATAAACTGGAGGACGCGATGCATGCATCGCGTCCTCTTTCTCTTGTAGACTGCCGAGATAAGCTTGAATTGTGGCAGTGAAGTCAACGCCTACTATCGTGGCGCCTGGTACGATTGCGTGCCCGCTTTGCGCATCGCCGCCATGGTCTGCTCGGTGGTAAGCAAGACAGTCGTCTTGACCGCTTTGACATGACCTGGGGAGATAGCGGTGAGGATGGCTGCCGTGACAGTGGTCTCATCGGGCATCTCAGAGATAAACACGCCATCGTACTCACCAAAGGCATAGTAGAAGGTCACCAATCGCCCTCCAAGCCTCTCGATGAGTGCGCGGAGCACTTCCTCACGATTCTGGGGATTCTTGACGAGCGCCGCCCAGGCGTCGGACGTGTAAGCAAATTGCGTCATGTAGAGAGGCATCGCTTTCTTCTCCTTTCTTAGTGCCTGAATAACTGAAGCTATAACGGAGATCACATCCACAGTGATGGTTGAAGTGACATAGACAGGAGACCTGTCAAATCTACGGGTAGTAGTGCAGTTCCGTTTCTATTCTACGCCCACTGTCAATGCTCGATATTCAATTCTGTGAGCTTTTGTTATACTAATATCATGACCACTTTTGAATACATTACCGAAAGAAAGCGAAACTAATGAATCCATCTGAACTTATAGACAAACAAATCGCAGAACTCGCCGACTGGCGTGGCTACATGTTCACCCAACTGCGCAAACTTATCCTCGAGGCCGACCCCGACATCACTGAGGAATGGAAGTGGGATACCGCAGTATGGTCTCATCAGGGACTTGTGTGTGCTGTTGGCACTTTCAAGAAAACAGTAAAAATGAACTTTTTTCAAGGTGCTTTCCTCGAAGATCCGCATAAGCTCTTCAATGCAGGCCTTGATGCTAAAAAAACACGATCGATAGATTTCCGTGAGGGAGACGCAGTTGATGAGTCTGCTTTGAAAGATCTTATTCGTGCTGCCGTAGCTCACAATGTTGGAGGAAAAATAGGATGACACAACAGGAAAGTGATCTCCCGATTGAGCTGGCAGCACCTGCTCGACGGGCGCTCGTTGGTGCTGGCTACGTGCGACTCGAGCAGTTAACAAGACTCAGCGAGGCTGAAATCAAGCAACTCCATGGCATAGGGCCAAATGCGCTCAAGCAGCTCCGCCACGCCCTTGAAGCTCGCGGCCTTTCGTTTGCCGACGAGAAGAGCAGGTAAAGAACTGGAGTGATAGAGTCCCCTGGTGTAACACATCTTAATTTCGCTACTGTCGAACTTTGAGGAAAGGTACAGGTGGAGGGTCATTTTGCTTTACATAATGTGTTCAGTTACCATGTTGGCCGATTCATATATCACTTTAACTGTTACATAGAAAGTGTTGTATAAGCAGGCCTGCGATATCCCAAAGAAACTATATTTCCCCCTTACGCACTTAAGAGTATATTTTCAACTTCCAAAAACATTATTCTGCCATTCAAATGAATATTCGGCTATTCAATGATTGTTTTATAGCTACTGCGTTTCTTTGACCAGGTATGGTTGGAATGAAACATGCAGATGGATGAATGAAAAGTAAAAGCAGCACTCTAAATATCAGATATGTGACATGCGAAGTGCTGCATTTATATCGTTACATGGATAGTGTAACATATCTACTGTTGCATAGCACGTATTGTATTACGTACAATCTCCACAAAATCAGGCTTGATACTAGCTCCCCCAACAAGCGCTCCATCAATATCGGGGTGGGCCATGAATTCACCGATATTAGCAGAGGTAACACTACCACCATAGAGAATGCGCATCGCCGATGCTGTTTCGTCGCTATACATCTCACCATAGAGCTGGCGGATAAGCTGAATCACCTTCTCTGCGCCTTCGGCTGTTGCCGCTTTCCCCGTACCAATCGCCCAGATAGGTTCATAGGCAATCACTACCTCTTTAGCCCGGTGCGCTGGGAAGTTTTCCAGGCTATGTTTTACCTGGAAACGAATCACTTCCTCAGTCTTGCCCGCCTCATATTGCTCGAGATGTTCGCCGATGCAGACAATGGGTCTCAGCCTATAATCTAGAGCAGCAATGGCCTTCTTATTCACCGTTTCATCGGTTTCACCAAAGTAGGTGCGCCTCTCGGAATGACCAAGAATGACGGTTGTACATAGTTCTTGCACCATGGTCGGTGAAATCTCGCCCGTATAAGCTCCCTTCTCTTCAAAGTACATGTTCTGCGCACCCAGCTCAAGACGAGGAAAAGGATGGGCATCCATTACTTCACGCACAGCCGCCAGTGAGATTGCAGGCGGACAGAGAATTGTTAGTATATTGCGGTACTGATGCATCAGCTCTCCCAATTCAGGCATGATCTCCAATGTAAAATTAGCTGCCTGTATAGGACCATAATGCATCTTCCAATTTCCTGCAATAATAGCGGTACGATTTGATGTAGTCATGGCTTACTTGTCCTGTAAAGCTGCAACACCCGGAAGTACGCGTCCCTCGAGAAATTCAAGTGAAGCCCCTCCCCCGGTCGATACGTGCGTCATCTTTTCGCTCGCGCCTGCCTCTTCAACCGCTGCTGCGGAATCTCCTCCACCAATGATCGTGGTAGCTCCGGCCCGCGTGCGACTGGCCAGTATTTCAATAATGGCATCGGTGCCTTTAGCAAATGCGGGCATTTCCGCAACTCCAAGCGTTCCATTCCAAACAATGGTTTGTGCGTTCGATAGAGCTTTTTGGAAAGCTTCAACAGCCTTTGGACCAATATCAAGAATACGCCAGCCTTTAAGAACTTCGTTCTGAGCAACAATCTTGTAGTTTGCATCGGCAGCGAAATGATCCGCAATTACCACATCGGTGGGTAGCAGAAACGTTAAACCTCGTTGACGCGCCTTCGCGATCAGGTCTTTGGCAATATCTAATTTGCTCTCTTCAAATAGAGAATCCCCAATTTCATAACCCTCTGCCTTGAGAAATGTATTTGCCATACCTCCACCAATCAGTAATATGTCGACCATGCTGATGAGGCGTTCCAGTACAGCAATTTTATCAGAAACTTTGGCTCCCCCGATAATCGCTGCGAAAGGCCTCGTGGGATTCTCAAGCGCTGATCCCAGGAAATTGATTTCCTTCTCCATCAGAAAACCTGCAACACCTGGTAAGTAATGGTTTACTCCTTCTGTCGATGCATGCGCGCGGTGCGCTGTTCCAAAGGCATCATTGACATAAACTTCACCAAGCATCGCGAGTTGCCTGGCAAAATCCGGATTATTCTTCTCCTCTTCCTTATGGAAACGCAGGTTCTCCAGTAGTAACACATGACCTGGTTGCAATGATTTTGCTTGAGCTTCAACCTCCGGCCCTATACAGTCTTTAGCCATTTCTACGGGTCTACCTAGTAGCTCACTCAGGTGTTGTGCTACCGGTGCCAGGCTTAATTTATCGACAACTTTTCCATCTGGTCTACCAAGATGCGACATCAAAATTACAGATGCACCTTGATCGAGTATATAGCGGATGGTAGGAAGAGCAGCCCGAATACGCGTGTCATCGGTGATGTGCTGCTGGGAATCTAATGGTACGTTAAAATCGACGCGCACCAAAACTCGCTTTCCTGCGAGGTCAATATCGCGGATTGTTTTCTTATTCATAGCCTTATCCCAAATTAAAAAGGGATCATCACTCTTGGACGATCCCTAACTCTTACCAGCCCTTTTGAGAGATGAAATTGGTCAGGTCAGCAATACGGCAGGAATAGCCCCACTCATTGTCGTACCAGGCGATAACTTTAACCATGTCACCACCCACAACCATTGTCGAGAGCCCGTCAATGATTGAGGAATGGGGATCTTCACGAAAGTCCATCGAAACAAGTGGCTCGTCAGTATAAGCGAGGATACCCCTAAGTGAGCCAGCCGCAGCCTGTTTAAAGGCATCGTTAACGGCTTCTTTGGAAGTTTCTTTGCGCACAGTTGCTACAAAATCGACTACTGAAACGGTAATAGTTGGCACCCGCAGGGACATTCCATCAAAGCGTCCCTTCAGCTCAGGAATAACCAGTGCTAACGCTCGGGCAGCGCCCGTCGTGGTAGGGATAATGTTAACGCCAGCCGAGCGGGCGCGACGTAGGTCCTTGTGGACCTGGTCAAGAATGCGCTGATCATTGGTATACGAGTGGATGGTGTTCATCAAACCCTTTTCGATACCGAAAGCATCGTTGATGACCTTGGCAGCCGGAGCAAGACAGTTAGTAGTGCAGGAAGCATTCGAAATGATGTTATGCCTGGCAGGGTCATACATATCTTCATTGACACCAAGCACCATCGTCAGATCTTCTCCCTTAGCAGGAGCAGAAATGATGACCTTTTTTGCGCCGCCCTGCAGGTGCGCTGCTGCTTTAGATGCGTCAGTAAAAAGACCTGTGGACTCTAGAACGATCTCTATACCTAAATCGGCCCAGGGAATCTGCGCTGGGTCACGTTGTGCTAGTACTTTGACTGTATGGCCGTTTACAATTAATGAATCGGCAGTTGCTTCAACTTCACCTGGGAAACGCCCGTAAGTGGAATCGTATTTTAAGAGGTGAGCATTCGTTTTAGTATCTGTGATGTCATTAACGGCGACGACTTCGAGTTCATGAGGATAGCGTTCAAGTATCGCCTTCAACGATTGACGCCCAATACGTCCAAAGCCGTTAATACCTATGCGTGTAGTCATAATACTGATGTTCTCCTTTTGTGCCCTTCAAAATAACAAGCTCCAGCTAAGTGGGAGAGCGGCTATCAAGATGGGAAATTATATTGTTTCACGTGAAACATTACATTAGAAAAGCAACTAGTAGCTCTATCCACCTATAACAGAGTACCATTAATATACACATCTCATCAAGGTTGAATATCACATTTAAGTCTCAATTACATTGAAAGCTTGATCTTGTAATGCGCATATAATATGCAGAGCTTACTCTGTTATTGTTCTGGTACGGGAATTACACCGATTGATAAACGGATGTAATCATCGGTGTAGCCAAAGCCGGAACCGGGTACACCAGCGATGCCTGTTTTCTCAAACAGCGAAAAAGCATCTTCTCCAGGCCTTAATTGGCTCCAATTATAGACGGTTGCATCGTCACCAAGATGAATCTTCGCAAACAAATATTGCTCATCGTCAAACTTTTGTAGTTGTGCGATAAGGCGATTGCGACGCAGCTTATACAACGCTCGCAACTTTTCCACTATCCAGGGGCGGGATTGTATAAGACGGACATATGCCATGAAGCGTAATTGCCATTCTGCTGGTAACGAAGCCATGCTGTTTGACCAACTCGGCATGAGAC
>JBKPBA010000346.1:0-3870 GCA_046726675.1 Chloroflexota bacterium | reverse complement strand
CAACTATAGTACCTTTCCATGCCACCTGGCATGCAAGCTCTCTATAATAACCACCATGTCCTCCCAAACCTTGAACACAAACAAGTACTCTTTGAGGATTACCCGGTATCCAGGCACGAACAAAGATGCGGATCCCATCAGTAGAAGTGAGCGTTGTTTCTATCTCTTCAATGAACTCACACTGACCATTTCCGCTGCTAGCCTGACTGACATGCGCCATTATAAAAACTCTTTCATGCAAGATAGCTTGAAGCACGCTTACCCTTGATCAACGTACACCTCATATTCTATACTATTTTTAGCACATCCTTTTAAGCATTCCCCCGAGTATTTGGCCTGAGGCATACAGCAAAATCCAAAGACCTTGGGAAAGGACATGTTCTCTTGGCCGATAAAGGTTTTATTCAACAGTTACTTCTCTATTACAATGGCTTGTCAAAGGGAAAGCTCATATATTCTGTACGGCTGGTCGATTTGATAGTAGCAGTGCCAACCACACTTATCATCTGGTGTGCCTACGGTCTGACAAAAGCGATACGCTACCTGGTCGGTCTCACTATAGCATTGGCGGCACAACGCGCATTTCTATCCACGATGATACGTAAAATTGGAACTGAACAATCTTCGTTAGCCGATGCGCTCACCTTGAGCCGAGGGGCAAATGGCGCAGTTCTTGCTGGACTTGTGACTTCAGGCATCCGAGCGCGCAAAGGTATTGCCGGCTGGATTGGCTGGTTGATGCCTCTTCTTGGAGTAACTGATTGGCTGGATGGATCACTGGCTCGCCGGGCTGGTCCGACCCGGCTAGGGGGCGTGCTTGATATCGAGGCGGATTCGTGGCTTACTCTCTGGTCTGCTGCAGGAGCAGTAGCCTGGGGTGAGCTACCAGGTTGGTGCCTTCTCCCTCCTATCATTCACTACCTGGAACCTTTGCTAGCTTTGATGCAAGGCAAACTTCCTCAAGGTGGAGGTCCTTGGTGGTATCGTATAGCCGGCGCAAGCCAGATGGGGTTTCTCATTGTTGCCCTTGCTCCATTCGATTGGCGACAGCGCAAGCAGATTCTTACCGCTGCATCACTGCTAGTGAGTATGGGACAATGTGCGGCAATATTTGTTCGCCTTGCCAGGATACTAAAGAAAGGCCAGGGCAGATGAACCTTACTTCTTCTCGTCAGTTCTCAGTTGTAAATGCAGTTCTCGCAACTGCTTTTCATCCACGGGTGAAGGGGCGTTCATCAACAAATCCTGGGCGCTCTGCGTTTTGGGAAATGCTATAACCTCCCTGATACTGTCTTCGTCAGCGAACAACATCACCAGGCGATCAATACCAAGCGCAATACCACCGTGGGGAGGAGCACCATATTCAAAAGCTTCGAGCATATGCCCAAACTGCTCTTTGATTTCTTCGTCATTCAATTTCATAAGGGAGAAGACTTTATGCTGAATCTCGGCAACATTGATGCGCACACTTCCACCACCAATCTCGTAACCGTTGCAAATGATGTCGTATTGCTTCGCACGAATATTCAAGGGATCGCTATCGAGCCGATCAACGTGCGTCTCATCCATGCCAGAGAAAGGGTTGTGTTCAGCCTCGTAACGCTGACCCTCTTCATCAAAGTGCAAAAGTGGAAAATCAATGACCCAACATAGCGCCAGTTCGTTGGGATCAATCAGATTCAGGCGCTCGCCTAGCTTAACACGCATACGGAAGAGGACATCATTACAAACCTTGGTGCTATCAGCGACAAATAGCAGTAGGTCGCCTGGCTCGCCTTGCAAACGATCGATGATAGCCTGTACCTCGTCTGTTGACATGAATTTGGTTAGTGGCGATTTAACCTCATTGGTGAGACTGATTGACAGTGATACCAATCCCTTCGCGCCCAACACGCGCGCAAACTCGGTGAGTTCCTCGATTTCTTTACGACTATAACCTCCCGCTCCTGGTACACGCACACCTTTGACAATGCCGTTAGCCGCGAGCGCATTCTGGAAGACGCCAAAATTCCCTTCCGACGCAAGATCCGATATCTCGACAAGCGGAAGATCGAATCGCAAGTCAGGATGATCTGTACCATAGCGATCCATCACATAGGCATACGTTAATCGAGGGAAAGGCAGTTCTTTAATGCGTTTATTGGTTGTCTTTTCGACCAGTTCAATCAATAACCCTTCTATGATAGACATCACGTCTTCTTCAACCACAAACGCCATTTCCAGATCCAACTGGGTAAATTCCGGTTGCCGATCAGAGCGTTGATCTTCATCGCGGAAACAACGCGCAATCTGGAAGTAACGATCCATGCCTGCTACCATCAGCAACTGTTTTATTTGTTGTGGTGATTGCGGTAAAGCATAAAACTCACCCGGGTAAAGTCGGCTTGGCACAAGATAGTCACGAGCGCCCTCTGGAGTACTCTTCATCAAGATAGGCGTCTCGATTTCCAGGAATCCACGCTCATCCAGGTAATCACGTATTGTTTTGACTACGCGATGACGCAGTATCATATTGTCTCGCATTGAGGGCCGGCGAAGATCAAGATAACGATATTTGAGCCTGAGTGACTCATCAACCTCTATGTTGTCTCTAATCGGGAAAGGAGTTGTATGCGAAGGATTCAAGATGACTATGGCATCAGCAGCAATTTCAATTGCTCCGGTACTCAAATTTGGGTTTTCTGTTCCTGCCAGACGAGGTACTACCTTCCCGCTGATCTGCACGACATATTCTGAACGTAGTTCCGAAGCAGTACGATGTACCTCAGGAGCATGTTCTGGATCGGAAATCACCTGTGTTATGCCATAACGATCTCGTATGTCAAGGAAAACAAGGCCGCCATGGTCCCTGCGTCGATTCACCCAGCCTGCCAGTGTAACCTGTTGTCCAATATTGCTAGCATTTAACTCTCCACACGTATGCGTGCGATAATATACCTCAAAACCCACAACTATCACTACTCCTTGCTAAAACTTTTCGGCCCTCGCTGGCTATTCCGATACCCCGCATCATGATAAAACTTCTTATGCCGTCGGACAATTTTCAGGTACTCCATTCTGTGCACCTGAATTGATCGAGACAAGGCTCGCCATTGAGGGAGCATTTTGTGATAGGACAGCGAGCAGATTGCCCTGTCGATCAGCAGCAAGACTCTTCACCTGTTTGAAGTCTGAGAACGAGACATACTGCTGGTCCAACTGGAGTTTTACGTTATTGGTAGCGCCATTTGTTCCTGTTGGAGTTGGGCTAGTGGACCCACCCGGACTGGCTTCCAAATTGAGGACACGGCGATTCGCCGGATCCCCAATGTAGAGATGTGGAACACCATTGATCTGACCCGCTATCAATATAGCTGGATTCGCTTGCGATGTGCTAGGAATCGATAATGCAGCGCTTCCATTCGGGTCAACGGTTGTGGTCACTGTTGGTACAGGGGTTTTCGCGTTATAGTCCCTGGCGTTTGTCGCCAGTGGTGGCGCTATCTGAGGCTGGACAAGCACCGGCATCGGTGGAGAGGAAGGTCGACTTCCGCCTACTAAAGATAAGCTCTGCACATCGCCACTTGACAAAAGCAGGAAAAGTTGACTCGGGAATGCCGCGATACTCACAATGGGTGCCGAAATTGAAATCTTTGTCTCTTTCGGTGTGCTGAGATGCTCTTTGGTATCTAGCGTATAGCTTAAAATTCGAGCATTGCCTGGGTCTGACTGTGAAGAAAGCATCACATAGACAGTATTACCCCAGGCAGTCATATATACAGGCACATAGCCATTATCGGTAACATTCGCGCCAATTTGAGCCGAAGAGATTGGAGCGCCTAATGCTCCCTGCTGACCCGGTTGATAGACAGTAAGAGCATAGATCGGTTG
>JBKPBA010000345.1:0-7336 GCA_046726675.1 Chloroflexota bacterium | reverse complement strand
CTGTGGACTGCCGCAATCACTAGATGGATGATGATTGCAGGGAGCCAGACATTACAAGATTTACATGAGGAAGCCAGAAAATGGTTAGTCAGTCATGGACACGAGGCTGATGCTGAGGCTGTATTGAGAAGAGGTCGAGGGGCAGGAAGTAAGCAAGGGAAAAAAAGTGGACGTCATAAATAAGAGCAGACCAGAAAATGAACGTTTTTCTGGTCTGCTCTTATTTATGTGATATTCCCCAACGTCTAAGCTTCCGCTTTCTCCTTCTTGTACTGTGCTATGATCTCTTGCTGCACGTTCGGTGGAACTTCTTCATATTGGTAGAATTCCATCTTGAAGGAGCCGCGTCCCTGCGTGATCGAACGTAGATCGGATGCGTAGTGTAACATTTCAGCTTGAGGTACATTGGCGGTGATCTGCTGCATGCCATCACCAATGGGTGTCATACCAAGTACACGCCCGCGTTTTGTATTGATATCACTCATAACATCGCCCATGTTACCTTCTGGCACGGTGATAGTAACGGTCATTACCGGCTCCAGGATAGTCGGGTTGGCCTGCGGCACCGCCTCTTGCATGCCCAACGAGGCGGCAATTTCAAACGACTGAGCGGACGAGTCCACGGGGTGATATTTGCCATCCACCAGAGCAACCTTGACGTAGACCATCGGATTGCCAGAAATGAAGCCGCGTTTGAGCGATTCTCGTACGCCTTTTTCGACACCGGGGATGAATTGTCCTGGTACCACGCCGCCTACAATCTTATCCTCAAAGACAAAGGTTTCTTCGCTGCCCATAGGCAATGGTTCGATTTCCAGCCATACATCGCCAAATTGACCGTGACCACCACTTTGTCGCTTATGGCGTCCGTTAGCACGTGCCTTCTTGCGAATCGTTTCTCGGTAAGAAATACGAGGATCGCGTACCTCGAGGTCAACACCGTATTTACGTTTGATACCCTCGACCACGATCTGAATGTGTGATTCACCCATGCCAGCGAGTAGCACTTCGGCGGTTTCCGGGTCACGTGAGACGCGCAGGGTGCGGTCTTCTTCCACCACTCGTGCCAGGGCGTTGCTCATTTTATCAAGATCGGCTTTACTCTTAGGAAAAACCGCTACGGTATAACAAGGCTCGGGGAAGTTAATTGGCTCCAATGCAATGGTTGTGTCTTTACTGCTGGTTAGCGTATCTCCCGTATGAGTGTTAGCAAGTTTCGCTACTGCCCCAAAGTCACCTGCTGCAATCTCCGTCGCGTTTTCCTGCATTTTGCCGCGCTGGATCAGCAATTGCCCAATACGCTCATCAGCTTTTGTTTGCACATTATATACATGACTATCTGGTTTGAGGGTGCCAGTATCGATACGGAAGGTGCTGATTGTGCCCACCTGCGCAGCTGCAGTCTTAAAGACAAACATTGAAAGGCTGTTGCCAAAGGCCTGTGCATCTTCTGATACGGAATCTGCCGCACTGGGCATATAGTCTACGATTGCGTCGAGAAGTATCTGGACGCCGACATTTTTACTTGCTGATCCACACAATACCGGAATGAGCTGACCGCTGCGGGTTCCTTTTTTAACAACGGAGAGAATTTCCTCGTCGCTTAGTTCTTCACCTTCCAGGAACTTTTCCATAATATCGTCGTCACTCTCAACTGCTGACTCGATCAGTTGTTCGCGGTAGCTGCTAATTTTATCTTGTAGCTCGGCAGGAACAGAGACTTCTTGTACCTTATTACCACCCTCAAAGGTAAAACCCTTCTGCGAAACGAGGTCGATGACTCCCTTGAAACCTGCCTGCTCGCCTATGGGTAGTTGCAAGGGAACCACTTTTAAACCAAATTGCTTACGTAGCGATTCCAGAGCTTGGTCAAACGAGGTATTTTCGCGATCAAGCTTGTTGATCAGCACCATACGTGGCAGTTTGCGCTCGTCGGCATATTTCCAGGTGAGTTCGGTGCCAACCTCTACGCCTTTTTCAGCCGTCACTACAACGAGTGCTGCATCGGCCACACGAAGAGCAGCTTTTACTTCACCCACAAAGTCGGCGTAGCCAGGGGTGTCGATAAAGTTGATCTTCGTGTTTTTCCATTCAACTGGTAGCACCTTTGCATTGAGCGTCATACGCCGTTTTAATTCATCGGGATCATGGTCACCGATTGAGCTGCCTTCATCTACCTTGCCCTGTCGTGTCACAGCGCCGCTATCATAGAGCGCCGTATCTATCAGAGACGTTTTGCCTGATCCAACATGAGAAATCAATGCCACATTGCGAATATGTTCCGCTGTATAGACCTTCATGAAATCTAAAATCCTCCTGAGTATCTATGCACGAGGCAGCCTTTTATGACTGAATAGCTCATGATTTGCTTGTCCGAGGCCGCCGCAATCGCACGCCATGAGTAGAATGTATCGTCTAGATTGAAAAAATATACACGTATCCAATATGGTTTGTCTGGTACGTTGTAGTATAACAGTATCAGCTAGGTTTGTACAACTGAAATTTTAACAAACGTCTTTTTATTTAAAGGAGTTCATGACGTGTTAACATTACCAAAAGCCATCACCTTTGATTGTTATGGCACGCTTATAGATTGGGAGAGCGCAATTCAGCAGTTCTTCGCTGAGAGTCTGGCCTCGAAGGGTTTCAGAGATGTTGACCCATTAACCCTACAAGCAGAATGGGAAGAAATCCAATTTCATTACATTCAGGAACAATATCGCCCCTATCGCCAGGTACTCCGCGATACGTTGAGAATGGCCCTTGATAGTTATCAAATTCCTACAGACTATGAGGAATGCGATACGTTTGCTAATTCCATGGGCTACTGGGAACCGTTCCCGGATACTAGGGACGCGATTCTAGAGCTGCAGAAGCTGGTCAAAGTGGCACTTATAACCAACACCGACGACTCCATCATCGCGCAAACAGAACAAACAATAGGCGTGAAGTTCGACGAGATTATTACGGCTGAGCAAGCGGGAGCATATAAACCCAGTCACAAGGGCTTTTTGCTGGCTCGTGAACGCCTCGGGTTGGATGTATCAGAAATCTGGCACGCGGGGTTTGGCTTCAAGTATGATATCGTGCCTGCTACCGAACTGGGTTATACAACGGTGTGGGTGAATCGCCAGGGTGAAGTGCGCCCAGTCGATGTGAAGGAGACGTTCCTGGTGGGGGATATGAGGACGTTGGCGTATGTGGTGAAGGGAGTTGCGGCTGAGATATGAGGGGAAATGAAAGTCACTAAAGTATGATATAGATGAGGTACTTGCAGTAACATTTTAGCTGAGTAAATGTATGCTCTTGCAAAGATCACGAGATTTCTGCTACACTGCTGGTGTACACATGAAGCGTCTAATCTTGTTTTCTTTTTGTGAAGGTGCCGGTTTTCCCTTGTGCTGTCCGTTTGATCCGGTCCGTACCCAATGAATTGGAGGGCCTCTGCATGCGGCTAGCAAAGTAATGATAGGCCGGATGCAAGCAGGAATCGCGGAGGAGGGTCCGCCATGCAACCGAAGATCTTTACTCTGCCCTTCGACCTCGCTCCTGTTCCGGATGCTGCGGCTCCACGCCATCTGCCGGTGCCGCTCACTCCGCTACTTGGCCGTGAGCACGAACTCGCGCAGCTCTCTACTCTCCTCCGGCGGCCCGGGGTGCGCCTGCTGACCCTCACGGGTCCTGGTGGCGTCGGCAAAACCCATCTCGCGCTCGCAGCAGCCACTACTGTGCTCAACGAGTTTGCTGATGGCGTCTGCTTTGTCCCCCTGGCTTCCATCAGCGATGCTGAGCTCGTCTTGCCAACGCTCGCCCACGTGCTGGGAGTCCGGGAAGGCGGCGACGACCGACTCCTCGCACGCCTCCAGGTGCATCTTGGGGAGCAGCAGCTCCTGCTGCTGCTCGACAACTTCGAACAGCTGGTGAAAGCCTCGCCACACCTCGCAGAGCTGCTCACTGTCTGCCCCCACTTGACCATGTTGGTGACCAGTCGCACCGCCTTGCGGTTACACGGCGAACAGGAGTTTACCGTGCAGCCGCTGGCGCTGCCCGATCGCGCTCAATTGCCCGAAAGCGCGGAAGCTTTCTCAGCCTATGCTGCCTGTACCCTGTTTGCCCAGCGGGCACAGGCCATCAAAACGACTTTCCAGATCACGCAGGCCTCGGCCCCCATCATGGCAGAGATCTGCATCCGCCTGGATGGCCTGCCCCTCGCGATCGAGCTGGCAGCGGTTCGCACCCGCTTACTCTCTCCACAAGCCCTGCTGGCCCGCCTGGAGCATCGCTTGGAGGTGCTCACCGGAGGGGCACGCGATGTGCCAGCCCGCCAGCAGACCCTGCGTAATACGATCGACTGGAGCTACCAGTTGTTAGAGGCCAACGTGCAGCAACTCTTCCGGCTCCTGGCGGTCTTTGTTGGTGGCTGCACCCTGGAAGCAGTGGAGAGCATCGCTGCCGATGTCGGAGTACTCCAGGTGGAGCATGGACTGACGCTCTTACTGGAGAACCATCTCGTGCACCTGGTAGAGCAGGCTGACAGTGAGCCACGCCTGCTCATGTTGGAGACGATCCGCGAGTATGGGCTGGAGTGCCTGCAAAGCAGTGGGGAGGAAGCCGCAGTGCAGCAGGCTCATGCACGCTATTACCTGGCTCTAGCAGAGGAAGCCGCGCCACACCTGACAGGCTCGGAGCAGGTGCGATGGTGGGATCTGCTGGACCGTGAGCGTGAAAATCTGCGTGCCGTACTGCATCATTGTATGAGCAAGGGAGACGAGGAAGCTGAACTTGCCTTACGCCTGGGAACGGCCCTGGCCTGGTTCTGGTATGTGCGAGGACATAGCAGCGATGGGCGACTCTGGGCAGAGTGGGTACATGCAGAACGAAGGGGAAGTACAGTAGTACGCGCTGGCGCAGGTGTACAAGCCGCTATGCTGACCCACTGGCTGGACGAGTATGAGTTGGCCCAGGCATTGAGTAGCGAAAGTCTGACCCTCTTTCGCGAGGTGCGTGATACCAGAGGTATGGCTATGGCTTTACGTTGGCTCGGCTATACAGCGTATTCGAGAAGCGAGTATGCTACAGCACAGGCCATGCTTGAAGAGGCCTTACTGCTCTTCCGTCAGGTAGACGATCGGAATGGCACTGTCTTTGCACTCATCGGGCTCGCACGCGTCGTCAACTGCCAGGGAGACTTTGTGCGCGTGTATGCATTGGCCGAGGAAGCGTTGGCCCTCTCGAAAGAGCTTGGTGACAAGCAAGGGATCATGATCGCTCTCTTGCGTATGGCACACTGCAACTACCTCTCACAAAAAGACCCTGCCAGGGCACATGCATTGGCCGAGGAGGCCTTGGCTCTCGCGAAGGAGATAGGAGACAAACAAGTCATCGCCTGGACACTCAGTCTCATAGGTCTGCTGGACCTCCAGAGAGGAGAGGAAACCCTGGCGCAATCTCATCTCGAGGAGGCTCTACGACTCCAAACAGAGCTTTGGCATCAGTATGGCATTGCCTGGGCGATGTATGACCTTGCAGGATTGCGCCTGGCCCAACGCGACTACCCCAAAGCGCGTACTGCTTACGAGGAGGGCTTACAGCGTTCCATGGCAGTTGGAGACCAGATGCTGGTTGCCTCCTGCCTGGAGGGATTGGCAGCAGCAATGGTCGCCCAGGGAGGGGAAGAGGGAGCCGTCCCCATTGCCCTGTGGGCAGCACGGCTGTGGGGAGCAGCAGCACACTTACGAGAAGCCATTGGTGCGCCCATGCCTCCGGTACACCGCGCCGCCTACGAGCACGCGCTGGCTCAGGCACAGCGCCAGATGAACGAGCAGACTTTTCGTACGGCGTGGGAAGAGGGACGCAGCATGACGCCCGATCAGGCTCTTGCGACACGACCAGCATCTGGCGAGCCATCTGTGCAGGCCTCGCCTCCATCACCGACTGCGGCCTCGTCCAACCAACCGGTCCTCTATCCCAAGGGCCTGACTCCACGAGAGGTGGAAGTGCTGCGCCTGCTGGCGGACGGGTTGACCAACCACCAGATCGCCGAGCGCCTGGTGGTGAGCCTGCCGACAGTCAACACCCATGTGGCTGCTCTCTTCAATAAGCTGAGGGTGAATTCCCGCAGCGCTGCCACCCGCTATGCGGTCGAGCACCACCTCGTGTAGGAGCGAGCCGACCATGCGGGAATGACGCGCCCCTTCCTGCTGCACGTGTCGTTTACCTTTCTCATGACCTTCCTTCCTCGTGTCCAATCTCAAGCACATAATATAACGTGAGTTCGGGATACGTTACGCCTCTGGTAGAGTGGGGAGTTGCACCCCGAGCGAAGGCTTTTTGGGCTGATGGCAATAGGCGATCAGGCCTGCGACCAGGTTGACCAGAAAGTTGATGGGGCTGCGATGGCGCGAATGCTCGATCTGAGAGATGTTTTTGAGCTGATCCGTGATGGTCTCGATGATGGCTCGTTTGCGTAAGAGGAGTTTGTCCGACCAGTCGAGCAGACGATTGTGCATCTTTTTGCGCAGCTTGGTGATGAGGTGCAGTCCGTGGGTCACCAGCAGATGCTGGGCCAGCGGCTGGGAGAGATAGCCTTTATCGCCAAAGAGTTTGCCGACGAGTCCTGTGGCCAGCTTGGGAACGGGATGCCGATCATCGACATTGCCTGGGGTGAGACAAAAGGCTACCAACTCGCCCTGATCGTTGACGACCAGGTGCAACTTGAAGCCGAAGAACCAGCCGACTGAGGTTTTGCCTCGCGCGGCTCGTCCGGCAAAGACGCGGTGTTGGTGGATGCGGGCGTTGTGACAGACGGCAAGGGGAGTGGAGTCGATGAAGCTGATGCCGGTGCAGCGACCCAATTGCGTGTGCAGGTAGGCCACCAGCGGCACGAGAATCGTGGGCATCAACTCCACGAAGCGGTGATAGCTCACCAAGGTTGGGAACTCACTCTGCAGGTGACGCTGCACATACTCGGTGTAATAGGCTTTGAAGGTGCGATAGTGGGACTGATGGAACAGGATCATGATGGTCATCATTTCGCTTGGATGCAGCTGCGTCGGGCGCACGCGCTGGCGCTGTCCTGAGGTCAACAAGTCCTGGTGCCAGTGAGGCGCAAACTGTTGCCAAAAATCGTCTACGGAACAAAAGAGTTCGAGTATACTCATACGTGGAACCTCCTGGGGATAGATACTGCTGTTCGTTTTGTTCTATCATACCAGGAATGGTTCCCTTATCCCGAACTCACGTTACATTACGTCAATACCCAGTTGCATCTCGTTACGGACTTTCCTGCGACCCCTGGAGTAGAAACGGTCTCCACAGAAGTGACCCTCACACTACG
>JBKPBA010000344.1:0-3701 GCA_046726675.1 Chloroflexota bacterium | reverse complement strand
GGGCATAATAATTCAGGTTCTCGCGGAGCTTGAAAGCTTCCACAGATGCCAGCAATTGCTCTGCCAGGCGAGCCAGTCGCTCAATATTTTGTGCTGTGTCGCGTGTACTGGCGCTACTCTGCCCGGTCGATTCAGAAACAGCTTGCATGATTTGCACAACAGCGCTAGATGATTGCAATTGCTGTGCACCCATCCGGTTGATGGCTTCAATTTCAGAAGCCTGACGCTCAACGACTCGGAAGATCGATTCTAGCGAGGTACCGGCTTCCTGGGCCAACTCTGCACCCGTCGAAGTCTCGCGTTCTGTATCTCGCATTGAAACTGCCACAGCTCCGATATCTTCACGTACACCACGTATAATGCGCGCAATTGAACTGGCCTGATCTTTAGCACGTTCAGCCAGGCGCCGAATGTCTGCTGCAACCGCACCAAAGCCTTTACCATTCTCGCCTGCCATAGCAGCCTGAATAGCAGCGTCCAGCGCCAGGCGGTTCGTCTGGTGCGCAATATTGGCGATAACCTCGACAATATTATTGATTTCACGTGAACGATCTCCCAGCGTTTGCACCTTGCTGGATGTATCTTGTACATATTCGTTGATACGCCCCATACCCTCGACCGTCTGTTGCACCGCTCCGCGCCCTGTTTCCGCGGTCTGGCGTGCCTCACGCGCAACACCATACAGAACTTGCGCTCGTTCTGCGACCTGGCGACTGGAATCGGCCATATGCTCTACTTCGATAGCAGCCTCAGAAATTTGCTTGATTTGAGCATCGGCAGCTTCGACCAGTTGAGACATACGCTCAAAGGTCATGGTCGTGGAGCTTTCAACCTCGTGCGCGACCATTTTGACGCGCACCACCAGGCTACCGAGTTCTTCCACCATATAGTTAAATGAGTCAGCCAGGACACCCAGGGTGTCAGCAGTGACCTCTGCCTGGACGCGCAAATCTCCTTCACCAACCCCACTTACTTCACTCACCAGTTTTTCAACTTGAGCTTGCAAATTATCACGCTGGGCCTGCGCATCTTGAATAAGGCGCACAATATTGTCCAGCATATTATTCATGGATATTGCGACCAGATAGATTTCATCGCGACCAACAATCTTTGCGCGCGCACTTGTATCTCCCCTGCCAATACGCCTCGTTAGCAAAGCCAGGCGGCGCAGAGGGGTCGTAATTGTGAGGTTAATGAGCCAACCGATTGTGAACACAATCAGGACACTACTTATGACAGCGATAACTGTAGCTATCAAAACAGGTTGAGTTTGTGAAGGCCCAACTGTAGAGACTGTCTTACCCGTACTCACTGCTGCATCTACCACATTTTGCCAACTATTCCTGAGAATAGTGAATTGGTTGTTTGCCTTCCATAATGTATAGTAGACCTGATCATACTGATCAAGAAGCGCATTTACATCAGTTGGGGGATGATCTACCAACTTTTGAAGTTGGTTTAACTCAGCAACTTGCAGCCTTTTATATTGTGCCCATAGGCCATTGGGACCGCTAACGGCCTCTAATGCTTCTTGTTGACTGCTGATGATCGCAGGACCAGTAGTCGGGTTGTCATTCAGTAAGATGCTGCGAACGGTACTCATATTATCTGAAGTAGCTAACTCATAATTGCTCTGATATAGCGCCAGGGTCTGTTCGAAGTCTGCTTGACGAGCGATGATGTCAGCATTTATCAATCCACCCGAGGCACTAAGTGAGGAATCTGTAATGACGTTGCTCAAACTTGCGAAAACCTGATTATGGCGTGTCTGCAGAGACGCATTCATACGCTCTAGATTATTTTGCTGTTGAGCAGCGATGCTTTGCGCATCAAAACTGGTTTGTACCGCCTGCCCTCGAGTATTCAACGAAGAGAGATAAAAGTTGCTCAGCAACACAATCACAATCACAGGTATGACCGCCGCAACGGAAAATGCGATGAAGAGTCGACGGAAAATAGGTATATTGCTTAAAAATTTAATCATGTCAGCTTCAATCCCTTCTCAAGCAGCATGTGACTGTTGCCTTTCATTCCTAACCCAGGCCAGGAGTGCACTCTTCTAATCAATAATGATATTGGTTGAAAACGATGGAATGACAGACTTCCCTCAAAATATTCCCAACGTAGTGTACATCATTGTCTCAAGAAATGAAACTTTTGAGCATGATACTCACCTGATTTTCCTAGTAAGACCAATATCGCGAGGCATTATAAGAGCTTCAGGTTGAGGGAACTGAAGGGAACATTTTATGCCCCGGATAGAGTGCCGCCAAAGAATAGATGATTCATCTCAGGATCTGCTCGGACGGAAGAAGCCTCACCCCGCATCCGTATGATGCCGCTTTCCATCACGACACCATAGGTTGCAATGGAGAGACCAGCTCGCACGTTCTGTTCAACCAGCAGGACAGTCGTGCCGGTGCGATGCATTTGCACGATGGCCTCAAACACCTGATGCATGGTCTTGGGGTCCAGACTCATCGAGGGTTCATCCACTAGCACCAGCATTGGATTTAGCATGAGGGCACGAGCGATCTCGATCTGGCGCTGCTGGCCTCCCGATAGACTTCTTGCCTGATCTTTTATGCGTTCCTTAACGATAGGAAACTGCTCTTCGATCTGGTGTATACGCTGATCAATGCGGTGATGATCCTTTAGCAGCAGTCCGCCAAGTTCCATATTCTCCCTGATGGTCATATCAGGGAAAAGGCTATGCTCCTGCGGGATTTGGGCTATGCCCAGTCGTAAAATTTGTGGAGCTGATAGGCCACCGATCGAGTGGCCGTGAAACGTAATTTTGCCACGACGAGGCTTCAGCAAGCCACTAATCGCGCGCAGGACTGTTGACTTCCCAGCACCGTTTGGCCCAACGATACAGGTTAGCGATCCTTTCTCCACCACAAGATCCACCCCTTTGAGAACATCTCCCCCACCATAGCCAGCATACACATTCGTTAACTGCAGCATAACTTACGCTCCTAAATAGGCGTCCAGTACCGCAGGGTTCGTCCGCACCACATCAGGAGGCCCCCCGGCGATTGTTGTTCCACGATGCAGTACGTTTACCGTATCACAAAGCTTCATCACAAATTCCATGTTATGTTCGACGACCAGGAAGGTGATGCCCTTTTGTTGATTGAGCGTGCGAATATGGCGCGCAATTTCGTTGATCATGGTAGGGTTCACGCCTCCTGCCGGCTCATCTAACAGGATCATCTGCGGCTGGGCCACCAGGATAAGAGCGAACTCGAGCAATTTTTTCTGTCCATAAGAAAGATTCCCCGCAGGCGTATCTTTGTGGGACATGAGATTTACTAAGTCGAGTAGTTCCAACGCCTGTCGTTGCTCGTCTGTCGAACTCCAACGGCTGAATAATTCTTTTATGCGCTCGCGCCGGGCAGCTATATGCATATTCTCCAATACGGTCAGGCGCGGAAAGATACGCGTCAACTGGAATGTCCGGCCAATGCCAAGGCTGAACACTGTATCGGGTGTCGCATTTGTGATGGATTGTCCATTCAATCGTACGGTGCCCGTATCCACCTTTTCGTAGCCTGTGATGACGTTAAACAGCGTTGTTTTGCCCGAACCATTAGGGCCAATTAACCCGGTAATCGTGCCCTGCTCAACAGCGATTGAACAATTAGAAAGGGCCTGGATTCCCCCAAAGGCTTTGGAGACAGTTTGCACTTCTAACAGAC
>JBKPBA010000343.1:0-4860 GCA_046726675.1 Chloroflexota bacterium | reverse complement strand
GTCCTGTACCTGGTCCGCCAATACATCGAAGGAGATCGTCGCGCCCTCATCGCTGCTTACGATGGTGAGGACCTTGGCCTGATTTTCTTGTCGGAATCAACACGAAACCCAGGCTGTCCACTGGCGGCTGGAGCTTTTGATGAGATCATCGAACACGTACGAGCGAAGGTTGATCTTCCAGCACTCACCCCCCATACCCTCCGTCATCAACGGTGTACCATCCTGAAACGGGCAGGGGTGAGCCTGGAGGACATTGCGCTGCTTGCCGGACACAAGAGCACCGACACGACTCGTTTGTACATCCATTTAGCACCCACAGAACTCAGCGAGCGCATACGCGCGAAAGTCGAGCCATTTGATGCCGGCATTCGGCTCTTGGTTGAGCAGACACTCCATCCAGAGGTGCTTCATGAGCAGTAATCTCCAGATCTCCACTGCCAAGGCACATGTGCCTTGGCAGATGCCCATTGATCCCGCCATCTACGACCGGGGAGGACTTTCGACCTCAGAGTGGCAAGCGCTGGAGCTTGACTTTCAGATTTCCGGAAAAACTCCTCGACCCCTCGATCCTCTTGCCGTGCGTACAACTCTGGCTCGCTTTGATGCCCCCCTCGCCGATGTGTTTCACCTGCGCCATCAGGGGAGTGCTGCTCTTGTGCATGATGTCCAGCATCTGTTCCGCTCCGAAATGTATCGTCATCAGAAAACGTTCTGGGAGTGGACGCCACAGGAGTGGCAAGAAACCCAGTGTCCAACTCCCGCTCTGTTTCTCAAGCGCTATGGGCAGTGGGAAAACGTGCGCATGACGGTCATGGATACCGCCTATCTGCTGGGGAACGTGAGCGACCTGAGAGCTGTCGGCATAGCAAGAAACGCCGTGAGTGCCGCAGCCGTGTACTTTGGCCGGGAACTGGTGCATGCACAATGCATCAGCTTGTTTGATCTCCTGAAAGAGAGAGGATATGTTCAGACCTACGCAACGCTCAAGCGCATGCAGCATTGTCTGAGTATGCTGTTCCTGCTCAACCGATCCCCCTATCT
The DNA here is from genome assembly GCA_046726675.1 of Chloroflexota bacterium. GTDB lineage: Bacteria > Chloroflexota > Ktedonobacteria > Ktedonobacterales > Ktedonobacteraceae > DATMNR01. The sequence goes on along the minus strand of JBKPBA010000343.1, from coordinate 3,819 downwards.
AGCGGAGATCACTTGCGAGCTGCTGGCTTCCGCCCGTGATGAAAATAGCCATATGCGGCAGGTGTATGGAAGAATCGAGAAGGGGCTGCAACAGCTCAAGATCCTCTCCCCACCCATCAGACAAGCACGCTTGGCAGACAAAGCGTTTGATAGCGGCGGTGTGGGACAGGAATGGTTCGACTGGTGCCTGGCCTGGTATGAGCGGGCTGTTGATTTAACCCCCGCCATGCGTCGTAAATACACCAATCATCTGCTCGCCGTTGGCCGCTGGCTAGAGGACCAGGCCAAGGAGATTCGCACACCTGAACAATGGACGGAAGATCTCGCGCTGCGTTTTCGCAGCGAGCTGTGTTCCTGGACGATGGGACAATATGTGAACGAACACGGCAGAAAGGTGCTCTCCACCAAAGGCAAATTGACCATGCCCTTGAAGGCACAAGGGATTACCAATTACCTGACGGCAGTGCGCCGCTTCTTTCTCGATCTCACCAAGCGTGACCATGCGCCAGGTGGCACCAAGCCGCGAAAAATCCACCTGGATTTTCAACCACGAGAGGTCTTCGTTGCTCCCAGATATGTCCGGCAAGCCATCGATCGGGCTGAACCCAGAGATATCGATCTGCGGGTGTGGGCTCGCCTGGCTATCGCAGCCGCCACGCTCTCCCACGATGATCTTCCGCAAGGGGCCGTGTATCCGCTGAGTTTCTATCGAGCAGTGGCCCTGGTGTGGGTGACCTCGGCACGCCGCCCCAACGAGATTACACGGTTGCGACTGGACTGCCTGCGAGAAGACTGGAACCCCGAGATGGTGGATGAAGACCAGCAGCCAGTCCTACGATTGCTCGCACCGGGTCCAAGGAAACAAGGGGAGGAGGAAAAGCAGCTTTCTCAGATTTTCTACCTCCATATTCCTTCTGGGAAGAACCGAGGAGCATTTTGGATCTGGGTTCCTGACTACACAGCTCTTGCCATCACTGCCTGGAAAGCAGAACGCCCCGAGGGGCAGAAACCACTCTTTGACTGGAAAGATCACGAGTACATCGACTATCTCTTCTGTTGCAGAGATAAACGGATTGGCCCAAAGTTTCTCAATCGCTCCCTGATCCCGGCGCTCTGTGCCAAAGCTGGTGTGGATCTAACAGACGCCAGGGGACGGATTACCGGTCAACGTGGCCGCAGTACGCGCTTGACCTTGTTGCGCCGAAGTGGTGTGAGTCTGGATGATCTGGCAGAGTACGCTGGTCATGCTGATACCCGCACGATCAGGCGCTACGCGCGGCAGCAGCCCTTTCACCTCCATCAGATCATTCGGAATGCTGACGATGTGAGCAGAGTGATCGAAGGAGTCCTTGATGTCCAGGCAGCAGCTCAGGGGTTCCCAGCCCTCCGATGGTTCATTGGTTACGATGCGGATGGTAAGCCAATGTACTGCGGCAATCAGCTCTATGTCACCTGTCCGCACCGACTGGACTGTGAGCGCTGTGGCATGTTCATCGGCGCTGAAAAGGCCAGGCTCTTGCACGAAGGAGAACAGACGTTGCCCATCACGTCAAAGGTCCCCATGACGCCGCTCGAAAAATGCGTGGTTGCGGGTGATCAGGAGGGGGCAGAGGCATGTCGAGCAGTCCTGCAGCAGATCCCAGCACCGCAGACGCCAGATATCAGGCTCATCTTCAATCCTGAAGGCTTGAGCAACACCGAATTGGAAAAGCTGGCAGAACTGGCCACAACCGAGACATTAGAGAAGTTACGCCAGGCACTCGATGCCCATGAGAAGAAATTAGCAGAGATGCAACAACAGCACAGGACTGGTCGCAACGCTCTGGTCACTGCCCAGAAAAAGCGGATCGCTTTCATTCAAAAGCTCCTTGCTGGAGGCTCGCAACGTCGGCAGGAGCAAAAAAGTGGTTGAGGAGGGGAGGAGAGCCGCAAGGCTCATCAAGCATCCTAGGAGCTTGAGGCTCGGTTGGGATGCCGGAACGCCTGCTCATGCCAGGGGCGCGGAGCAAGCGCTGCCGCCAGGCCTGACCCTTGACTGGGTGGGTAGACTCGAAGAGCGAGAGCGACCAGGGACGGTGACGCTCATCAATGCAGAACCTCGGTCGCTCTCGGCGCGCAGCGCTCACCCACCCAAGTCAAGGGCGGCATCGCCCGCGTCCCCTGGCTAGCAGGATCGTCGGCGTTGTTCAGGCGATGGATGTGAGCAGTCTCGGAGGCTAAAATGAAGGGTTGGTGGTAAGAGAGGAGTGTGTTCAATGTGGGGTGTATGAATTCGTTGTAGGCAAGCGAGGGAAAAAGGAGTATCCTCATCTGGACAAAAAACCATCAACCAGAGAGGAGACTCACGAATGGAAACGAATGAGCAGATACGACGGGTACTGAGCAAAGCACTGGAAGAAGAGTTGGAAAGCTTTCTCGAGCAGGTGAGCCAGATGACCGAGGGGGAACTGAAGCACTTGGAAGAGCAGGTAGTCAAGAGCAGTCAAGCCATAGGCAGAAAGCTGATGGAAGGCGTACTCAATAGTCGGCTGCACGAGCGGCGTCCGGTGGCGCGGCGCGAGGGGAGTTGCGGGCATGTGCAACGGTTGGTGGGAGAACGTCCCAAGGAACTGATTACGCTGGTCGGCCCGGTCAGTTTTGTGCGTGCGTACTATCAATGCCTCCATGGAGGAGAAACGCAAGAGGAGCAAGTGTGTACCCATGGAGAAGCGCCTGCTGATGCGCTGTGGGGCGTGGACAAGCAGCGGACGACCCCTGGGGTGCAAGAGCACATCAGTTATCTGAGTGCGCGCCTCACGTTCGAGGAAGCGGCCCAGACCATGTGCCGCTCGGTGCCGATTGGCATGAGCGGGCGGCAAGCCCTGAACTTGATGCGTCCGGTGGGAGAAGCGTTGGCGGCTTCAGAAGACCGACACGTCACCGCCTTACAGGCCCAGGCCAAGCAAGCGCGGAGCCAGCCGTGCGCGCAGCGGCAGCCACCCAAGGAGATTGAGCGGCTCTACATCGAACTAGATGGCGTGTTGGCTCGGATGCGACGGGGCAGTGTGCCGCTGGAGAAAGAGGAACTACAACGCAAAGGCGACGTGTATCGTGAGATCAAAGCCGGAGCGGTGTTTCGTGCGGAGCGAGAGCCACACCGCTCGGAACTGGTGCCGGGGGTGTATGTGGATACGCCAGCGCCAGACAGTGTGCGCTATGTGGCACGCCGCACTACCAAGGGCGGCTTTGCTTGGTTGCTCTACCAGTTGGCATTGGATGGTGGACTGGAGCAAGCCCAGCAGGTGGTGGTCCTGGGTGACGGCGCACCCTGGATTTGGAACCTGGTCGCCGAACACTTTCCAGGGGCGGTGCAGATCGTCGATCTGTACCATGCCAAAGAACACGTGTGGGACGTGGCTCACGCCGTCTTTGGACGCGGCACAGCAGTGGGAACGGCTTGGGCCACTGCTGCTTGCTCGCTGCTGGAAGCAGGCCAGATTGCCGACCTCATCTCTGCCATTGCGACGGTGCCGCCCATTCCACCGGAACCAGGGCAAGCCCACAGTATCCCTGAACGGGCCATGGATTACTTTGCCACCAACGCCCAGCGCATGCGTTATCCTGTCTTCCGTGCTCAAGGGATGCACGTGGGCAGTGGCATCGCCGAGGCCGCTTGCAAAACCATCGTCAGCACGCGCGCCAAACGCTGTGGCATGCGCTGGACTCCTGAGGGTCTCGATGCCCTCTTGCCTTTGCGCACGGCGGTTCTCAATGGGGCCTACGATTCATTCTGGGAAGAGGAATATGCCGCTTGATTGCCTACAACAAATTCATACACCC